>NZ_QUIO01000016.1:0-99311 GCF_003480145.1 Ruminococcus sp. AM42-11
TCTAAATGGGGTATCGAAGACACATAAAATAATATGTCAAGTTCTTTGTTTGCAAAACAGCCCTAAGAATGTGCAAATACTTCATAGAAATTATAAAAGCCGCTAATTTCCGGCAAGATTCCCATAAACTTTCGTTTCCGATACAGTATAGGGAAACCAATCACTCACCCACCCCACCTGTTGAAAGTTCCTATGTACAAATAAGTCCCAGCCAGTACACAGCATTCGGGCAATGGTGATTGCTCTAGCGAGCCATTTCAGGCGCGGTTTTAGCGTAGGCGAAATCCACTGCTTACGGAGACTTAATCGTGAAGGCTCTCCTGAACGATTTAGTCGCAGTTAGCAGTTAGTTCGCTGGAGCGTTGCGCCGGCGAGTGAGCAATCACCATTGTCCGAATGCGTCCGCCTTGAATAACTTTCAACACACTAAATAGCAATTATGTTGTCTGGCTCGGCGCGGTGCCAAATTGTTTTTTATAGGCCCGGGAGAAGGTGGTATAGTCGGAGAAGCCGCTTAACTGGGAGGCCTTCAGGATGGGGGTGCCTTCGGAAATTTTTGTGCGGGCGAGAAGAAGGCGCTTGCTAATGATGTAGTTGTGGACGGTGTAACCGGTTTCCTCCTTGAATTTCCGCATCATGTGATACTTGCTCAGGTAGTATTTCCGTGCAAGGGTCTCAATGGAAAGATCTTCAGTAAGGTTGTGGTTAATATAACGTAGAAGCTCTTCTATCTGGGAATCACTGCTGTAGGAATGAGCGTCATAAATGTACTGCTTTTCCAGAAAAATGCGGTTTACATAAACCATGAACTGGGTGAAAAGAGCTGAGCCAAGAAGCTCGCTTCCAAATTTTTCGTCTTTCAGGGCAGCTTCCAGTTCGTAGAGAAGCTGCTTTAATTTTTCCTGAGTGTCAGAGTCCAGACGGATTAGATTGTAACTCCGGTCAATCGCCTTCTGAAAACAGCGGAGTAGTTCTGTGGATTTGATGTCGTCGCGGATCCATAGTACAAAACGTTCGTATGGAACCGAAAAATCAATTTCAGGTTTGTGGATGGCGTGACGGTTCACGAGGAGAATGTCCCAGGGCTTCAGGTAGTAGGACTTTCCCTCAATGTGGTAGGCTGCCTTTCCGGAAAGAAAGATGATCACCTTGTGAAAATCATGATAATGGTAAGAAAATTCTCGCTTGGTCTGGTCCTTGATGTGAAAAAGCCGGAAATCCTGCTCCAGATAGCCGGTTTTTTCAGTAGGTTCATTGAAAGAATTCATATGTTATGGCCCCTGTTTTAACTATAGTGTGTATGGAACCGCAAACTTTGCTTGCAGCTACGTTTGCGTAGCGTCATAATTCAATCTGCGCTTGAAATATGACTTTATTATAAATGAAATACCGCATTTTTTGCAATATATTTCGCAAGTTATTCTATGTACATGGGAAAAATAAACGCTATACTGGATATATAAGATGTGATTTGAGAAAAAAGATCACGGGCGCTTCGTCAGAAAGGAATTGAAAACAATGAGAGACAGCATTATCATGACAAAATATCAGGGCTTTGGAAATGATTATCTGGTACTGGATGCGAAAAAAAACCAGCTTCAGCTGCAAGGCAAAAAAATTGCACTTCTTTGCCAGCGGGGATTCGGACTTGGAGCGGATGGTGTGCTTTACGGACCAGTTGACATTAACGGAAAAATGGGAATGCGTATTTTTAATTCCGATGGAAGTGAAGCTACAATCAGTGGAAACGGTGTCTGTATTTTTGCAAAATATCTTATGGACAATGAGTATGTTACAGAGAAAAAATTTGCCATTGAGACCTTATCCGGAACAATCGAAGTAGAGTGTCTGAATGCCAGAGCGACAGAGTTCCGCGTAAACATGGGCAAAGCCTCTTTCCTTTCCAGAGAGATTCCGGTAACTGGCGAGGTGCGTGAGGTGATCGATGAGCCATTTACATTTAACAAGAAAGAATACAAGGCAACTTGTCTCACAGTAGGAAATCCACACTGCATTATTTTCATGGATCAGGTATCTCAGGAAAAAGTAAGAGAGCTGGGGCCATATGTGGAAAATGCAGATGAGTTCCCGGAAAGAGTGAACCTGCAGATCTGCCGCCAGATTGATAAAGGAAATCTGGATATCGAGATCTGGGAGCGTGGCTCCGGTTACACAAAAGCTTCCGGTACAGGAAGCTGTGCAGCAGCCATTGCAGCCTACCGAAAAGGTCTGATGGAAAACAGAATCAATGTAAACCAGCCAGGTGGTATGATCCAGATCGACATTAAAGAAGATGGAACTATTTTTATGACAGGAACTGTTGGATATATTGCGGAGATGAGCGTGGCTGAAAGCTTTTTCTCATAGAAAGAAAATATGGTGTATGGCGCATCCAAACGGCCGTGTCTGTGTAGCAAAACGGCTGTTCTAAAACGTATTTGTGACCGCCAGAGGGCGCAAAATGCAGATATGGCAGAAAAGATAAATAAAAATGAAATTTAAAGGCTGCCAAAGGGAAATGATACACAGTATAATTTTTGTGCATCGCGTAGGAAGGCGGTGCAGCAGATGAAAAATCAGACAAGTCAATATGGCAGTTACTTAATTTTCGATGTACGAGAATCCAGGTATAGAAGTAAGAAGACTTCCGTGCCTGGATTTTTTTGCTGCAAATGAGTGTGCTGTCTGTAAGCGATGTCATTATATCTGAAGAGAGGAAAGTAATTAAAATATGGAGACAGAATCAGCTTGTCGGTATACGGAAGCCCACTCTTGTTGATAAAAAAAGTGCAATGTCTAAACTAAAAAAAGATAGACATTTCTAACGCGATTCTGTAAAATAAACAAAGGTTAGAAAATACTAATAATAGTTAAATGAGGAGGAAGAGGATGGCTGACAAAAAGTTATTAAGAAAAATTGCTCCGATCATTATGAGTGCAGCTGTAGCGATGACCAGTTCACCAGTTGGAGTAATGGCAGAAGATTTTACTTCTGGTGAAGTGTCTGTTGAGGTTTCTGATGAGACTATATATGATTCTGATGAGATTTCAGACGACTATGACGAATCATCAGAGGCTGACGATTCAGCAGATTTTGGTACAGACACAGAGGATGGTTTTGAATCTGGAGAAGCCGCAGAAGAGGAGTCTGGATTTGAGGACGGCGAAACCGGAGACACAGAAGATGCTTTTTTAGCAAACACTGAGGGCGAAACCAACAATGAAGCGGGAGCTGTGAAAACAGTGGAGGATGGTCAGATCGTACTGATGAACATTCCCTATGAAGCTTTTTACAGATCTGAGTTGAAAAACAATGATGTAAAAGTAGATGCATTTACATCCGCGACGAAAGCAAAAACAAAGATGAGCGGCGTGATGAATGGAAATGCTGCTTATCATACAAGCGCGGAAGGAAATGAACTTGCAGGTGTTACTTTTCCGGTAAAAGTGAATAAAGCTTCTGATTTGGAAAATTTTAAACAGATTACAGACAGCACTACTATAGAGATTACTACGAACATGAAAGGCCAGGTAAGTACTAATACATATACTGGTGCAGCGGCTCTTATTGAACAGCCAAGCTATACTTATTATGTTCCGGCAGAAACTCCTGCATATTACAAGGAAATGAGCGTAGATGAGAACGAAAATATTTCTTTTGGCGCTGTTCAGGGAATGTCCGAACAGAATGTTAGTGTGAATGCTGAATTAAAGCTTAATTCCAAATATGGAGATTATCAGCTTGAGCTGGATGAGACAGCAGTAAAGGCAGTAGTAAATGCATCTAATGGTGATAAGATTTATGGTGTAATCATCAATACAACAGACGGAACCACTTATGCACTCCGTCATCTTGAGAATATCTGGAAAGGAAAAGAACTTGCATGGAGCACCGGCTTTACAACAGAATCTCACGGTTGCCCAATAAGCTCTGACCACTACAAATCCATGATGGGAAAAACTATTTCCAGCGTAACGTACTATACGGATAAGGGGGAAATTAATTTTGATATTCCAGATACTTATGTTCCGGTAAAAACAGGTGTCAGTGCAACCGTTGACAACATCAAGGTAACAGATGCAGAGGTTAAAGTTGAATTATCTGAAGCACTTCCATCTGATTATTCAAAGAAATATGCAGTTGATGATGTGGAAGCAGCGACAACAGAGACAGGAGTAAAGGTTACAAATCTTACACCTGGAACACATACTCTGACAATTTCCGATGCAAATGGAAAATATGCTCCTGTCAGCGCTACTTTTACAGCAACAACAGATACTGTAATGGCTTCCTATGATGAGTATGAAGGAAAACTGGTTGCTGCGGCAGATATTACCGCTGAGCAGTTTGTTGCATTTACCAAAACAGTTTCAAAAGTAAAAATTGGTGACCAAGAGTATGCTGCAAGCGGAAAAGGTGCTGTCAAGATTGTTCAGGAGGATGGAACTCTTGATTATTCTAAAACAGCTGTAAACGATGGAGATACAGTAGTTGTAAGTGCTGCCGGATACCCAGATGTAACATTTGTTTACAACGAAAACGTATATGTATACGCAGGTCTTACATGGGCTGAGTACTGGGCTTCCGAGGATGTATACAATGCAGGCTCCACAGCTTCTTCTGAAGAAAAAGACAGAAGAGGTGAGTCAGACCTTGGAGCATTTGATGCTGTAACAAGAGCAACTGCAAACCATGGCCTTCACAGAGGAAGCTTCCAGGCAATCGCGGTTCTTAATGGAAAAACAGTTTCCCACTGGAGCGCAGACGGAAAAACAGTTTATTATGCCGATGGAACATCAGAAGTATTTAACCGGAACAATGTAACCGGATATACCGTAACTGGACTGAAATATGTACCGGTTGAGATTAAGAGAGCTGACCTTGCTGCTTTTGCAGAAAGCCATGCAATTGTAAAAAATGGCGGACAGCTGATCGGCGGTTATGGCGAGAAAGAACTGAAATCCTATGAAGCCGTTGCAAATGTAACTGCAAATACAAATGGTTTGAAAAAAGCTACAAAAGCTGAAGATGGAAGCTTTGTAATCGGAGCAAGACAGAACGGAACTGAGTCTGGTATCAAAGATGCAGAGCTGAAAGTGGCAGACGGAATTACAGCAGCTGTAAAGCCTGGAAATGGTTCCTATGGTGAGTTCCTGAGAGTTGACCTGACTGGAAACTATGGCGATCTTGGTGCACATATGCAGTCTGTTGAGTGGGCATATTATGGAAATGATTCCACTTATACAAACAGACTTGCAAACTATGGAACAAAATTTGCAGCTGATAACTGGATGCATAAAATGATGGGTATCCAGCTTGGTCTTACAGAATCTGGAAGATGCAAGCTTCCGGAAGGAACTGACGGAACTGGTTACTGGATCCTTACTGTTCATGCCCTTGGATACCAGGATTACGTTGTAAAATTCCAGGCAACAGCTGAGAATATTGCAAAACCTGCAGGTGATGCAGATTCCACACCACTGGAAAACATTATCGCAGAAGCAAAAGCCCTGAACGAGGCTGATTATACTCCGGAGAGCTGGGCTGCTGCAAAAGACAGCATTGCAAATGAGCTTGAAGAGTGCGAGGAAATGCTTGCAAATATTAAGAATCAGACAACTTATGGCGTAGAAGAGCAGATCGGACATTTAAGAGAAGCTCTTAACATGCTTGTAAAAGCTCCAGCTCCAACCGCTACTCCGGTGCCGGCAGAGCCGACCGCAACACCGGCACCTGTACAGCCGACCGCAACACCGGCTCCAACAGCAACACCAACACCGACTGCAACTCCTGGAATTACAGCAACTGCAAAAGCTTCCACGATTTACACCAAAGGAAAAACATCCACAACAATCACTGTTGAAAAAACAGGTGTAACAGGAAAAGCTAAATTCACATCCAGCAATAAGAAAGTTGCTACTGTAACTTCCAAGGGCGTTGTAAAAGCGAAAAAAGCAGGAAAGACAACCATTACGGTAAAAGTTGGAAACTACACTAAGAAGGTAGTAATCCAGGTTAAGAAACCTTCTCTGAAGCTTGCAAAATCTTCTGCAACAATCAAGAAAGGCAAAACAGTAAAAATCAAAGCAACCGCAACACCATCCGGAAAAGTAACATACAAGTCCAGCAACAAGAAAGTAGCGACTGTTACTGCAAAAGGTGTTGTAAAAGGTAAGAAGAAAGGTACTGCAACCATCACTGTTACAAGTAATGGAGTATCTAAGAAATTCAAAGTAAAAGTAAAATAATGATTACAAAGCTTTTACGATAACAAATAATACTTGTGCAAAAACAAGGCAAAGGAACGGGGGCCGTTTTTAACAGCCCCTGCTTTTGCTTGTAAAAAGAAACTTATTTTGCTACATATTTTAACAGGAGACAGCATGAAAAAACGAGACAGTGATAAGAATCCTTTTGAAAAAAAGAATCTGGTGAAACTTGCTCCAGCAGCAGTGGTTATTGCGGCTGTGGCTGCAGCAGGTGCTCAGGCTGGCAGCAGTGGAAAAGAAGTGACTGCTGAAACCAGAGAGGTTGTAAAATCCCAGGATCTGGAATCGCTTCTGAAAACAGCCTATTCCTATGAGGCAGCAGATGACGAGGCAGAAGAGGAGAGTCTGCTGAAAGCAGGCAAGAACACATCATCAGCTTCTTCAAAGAAAAAAACCTCCAAAATTTCAAAGAAAAAAAGTGGTATAAAAAAAGGAAGCTCAAAGACCCTTCCAGTAAAAACGGCTGCATCTTCAGGGGTAGGTCAGGGCTCCACCACTACACCAACTACAGAAGTTCCGGAAGGCGGCTATAAAGATGGAACTTACCAGGGAAGCGGAACTGGCTTTGGAGGAACGATTACCGTACAGGTAACTGTATCAGGTGGGAAAATCACAGCTGTTGATATATTGAGTGCCTCTGGAGAAACAGGCTCTTATTTTGCCTCTGCACAGGGCGTTGTAAGTAAGGTTTTATCAAGCCAGTCCCCGAATGTGGATGCAGTCAGCGGTGCAACTTATTCCTCAAACGGGATTATCCAGGCAGTACAGAATGCCCTTTCACAGGCAAGAAACAGTGATTCTGCCACACCGGCTGCCACACCAACTCCAACGCCAACGCCAAAACCTGCAAAGAAACCGAAGAAAGATACTTCTGTCAGCTATAAAGATGGCGTATATGAGGGACAGGCAGAAGGCTTTGATGGAACCGTAACGGTAAAGGTTACAATAAAAAATGGAAAAATCAAAAAAATAAGCAACACAAATACAGATACACCTGAATTTTTTAATAAAGCATGGAAAACAATCAAGTCCAATGTGATTTCCAGACAGAGTACTTCTGAAATTGATACTGTAAGTGGTGCAACATTTTCTTCCAATGGAATTCTCGGAGCTTTATCCCAGGCTCTTTCAAAGGCTGATCAATCAGGAACTACAGACTCAAAGGAAGAAGATATAACTCCAACACCGACTGCTGTACCTGATGAAACTGTAACACCAATTCCAACGGAGCTTCCACAGCCTACCAAGACTCCGGATAATCCGTCAGATGAGCAGCCGGTTGTAAATCTTTTGAAAGATGGCACCTATACAGGGTCTGCAATGGGATATTCCGGACAGGTCAACATAACACTGACAATTAAAGATGGAAAAATTACGGAAGTAACCAATACAAACTCAGATACCCGAAGCTTTTTCAATAAGGCATGGAGATCCATACAGCCTAAAATACTGGAAAAGCAGAGTACAGAAGGAATTGACACTGTAAGTGGTGCAACATTTTCTTCTATGGGAATTCTGGATGCGTCCAAAATAGCATTGGAGCAGGCAAAAAATACAGAGGTACAGCCTTCAGTAACGCCAGAGCCCACTGAGGCGCCGGATTCCACCGAGAAGCCAGAACCCACAAATACGCCAAAGCCGACTTCTGTTCCGGAACCAACGACTGCACCGGAGCCTACAGCTGTACCAGAGCCTACTGAAACGCCAGCGCCAACTTCTGCACCGGAACCGACGGATACACCGGAGAATTCTGTGACGCCGGAACCGACAGCTACGCCAGAACCCACGCCTGTGCCTGCTGGTGCATATACAGATGGAACCTACACTGGCATTGGAGAAGGCAATGACGGACCAGACAGTGTACAGGTTACCGTAACAATATCCGGAGGCAGATTGTGGGAGCAACTTATTTTTCCTATGATGATGAAGAATATGCAGATACAGCCTGGGAGGGAATTCTTGGACAGGTTATGGGAAAGCAGTCCGCAGACAGTGTAGATACAGTATCTGGATGCACATATTCCTCCCAGGGATTTATTCAGGCATTTAGAAATGCATTAAATCAGGCAAAAGGAGCATAACCCATGAAATACCAGAGTTTTATTATGAGAGTTTTATGTCTGCTTCTGATCGTTGGTGCCGTCCTTGGTTACAACTCCATGCAGAAAAAAGACAGTGATACCGAAAAAGACCAGCAGATCGCCAGTCTGACAACCAGAGTGGAGGCCTTGGAAAAACAGCAGGATGAGATATTAAGTGCCCTTGAAGAGGCTGCAAAAGCGCAGGCAGAGGCGAAGAAAAAGGCAGAAGAGGAAGCGAAGAATCAGAAAGCCCAGGTGGAGGAAACATCTTCCGGGGATGCTTCCGAGGACGCGAAAAAAGATGAGGAAAATACAGATGAGACAGAGGCTGAGGACACTTCTTCTAATGAAGACAGTGAAGAGCTTGTTTATAAAAACGGAACCTATACAGGAGACGGCCAGGGCTTTGGCGGCAACATCCAGGTTCAGGTTACACTTGAAAATGATACGATTACAGACATTCAGGTGGTAAGTGCACCAGGCGAAGACTCTGCATACTTTTCCCAGGGACAAGGCGTGATCAGCACCATTCTGGCTTCCCAGAGTACAGACGTTGACACCATTTCCGGCGCAACCTTCAGTTCCACTGGAATTATCAACGCTGTAAATGATGCACTTGGAAAGGCGGAAAATCAATGAAAAAGAGACAGAGAAAAATCCGGCTGATCCGCGCCGGCATCCAGCTTCTGTTTTTCATTTTTGCTCCGGCACTTTTTTCCACGGCATTCGCAGGCGTGAAGTCCATTTTTCAGGCAATCGCAGCACATCAGACAATCAGCTGGAATTCCTTTTTGGATGTGACTGCCGTGCTGCTGGTGGTAACCTGCCTGTTCGGACGGCATTTCTGCGGATATGCCTGCGCATTTGGTTCCCTTGGGGATGCATTGTATGAGCTGACTGTGTTTATCCGCCAGAAGGTTTTTCATAAAAAAGGCCGTCACGGATATTCAGAAAAAGCCATCCGTATTTTGCAGAAGGTGAAAAATATCTGGCTTCTGGTGCTTCTTGTATCTATCCTTACCGGCTGGTACAGCAAGCTTCAGGGCATGAGCCCCTGGGATGTGTTTTCCATGCTTACCGCTGGCAGACTTCCTGGCGCCTCCTACAAGGTGGGGATTGTGCTGCTGCTTCTGATCCTGATCGGAATGTGTACCCAGGAAAGATTTTTCTGCCAGTTCCTCTGCCCAATGGGCGCGATTTTTGCTATAATGCCTATAGCGCCTTCTGCACTGTTCAATCGTGACAGAAGCACCTGTCCGGCGAAATGCGGAGCCTGCAAAAAACGCTGCCCTGCTCATCTGGACATTGACGGTGATACCTCTCTCTCCGGAGAATGTATCTGCTGCCACGCCTGCCAGGGAATCTGCCCGAAGAAGAATATCCGGATCGAGATTCCGAAGGCGAAAGATGAGAGCCTTTTTTAAACAAGCGCTGGAAAAAGATGGGCGAAAGCTATTGGAAAATAAGAGAAAATAAAATCAGAAAGAACAGGATATGAGTAAAAAAAGAAGTAAAGTAAGATTTCAGAATGAAGTCGATTTAATTAAGGTACATTATAAAAAGCAGTCCAGAGGTCAATCACTTACCTGCTTGGATATGTTTAATGGGAGAAGGCATTTGAGAAAGAGAAGTGTGGCAGGAATCCTCTGCGGCAGCCTGCTTCTCACTGTCATTTCTGCAACAGTACTGGGAAAAACCACTACAGTTGTTTATGCTGCTGACGTAGAAAAATACACCAACGCAGATTTCGCAATGGACACGGTAGTTTCCGAAACCCTTTACACCTCAGGCGCGGACATCAATACCCAGATTGGCGAAAAGCTCCGCGAAATGGAAACCACCCTCCTTTCCTGGACAGAGGAAAACTCCCAGATTTCCCAGCTGAACAATGCTGAGGGCAAGACCATGGAAGTCTCTGATGATCTTGCCGCCGACCTTGAGAAAATCCGCCAGCTTTCCCAGGATTCCAACGGTGCTTTTGACCCCACCCTTGGAAAAATTATCCGCCTGTGGGACATTGCCGGCGAGAACCCTCATGTCCCAGATCAGTCCGAAATCGACACCCTTCTTCCCGAAGTGGGCTACGAGAAAATTCAGGTGGACGGAAACAATGTAACCCTTCTTGATGGATGTACCCTGGATCTTGGTGCCGTTGGAAAAGGCATGGGCTGTGACCAGATCATGGATTACCTGCAAACCCAGCCAGACGTTTTCGGTATGATTCTGAACCTTGGTGGCAGCAGTGTCATGACCTACGGCGAAAAGCCAGACGGTTCCCCCTGGAAAGTAGCCCTCACCGATCCCCGTGACACCGAAGGTGACTACCTTGGCGCCATCACCCTGGACGCCAACCAGTTCCTTTCCACCTCCGGCGACTACGAAAAATACTTCATAGAAGATGGAATCCGCTACCACCACATTCTGGATCCAAAGACCGGTTACCCTGTCTGGAATGGTCTCACCTCTGTTACCATCGTCTGCGACCAGGGTTATCTGGCCGACGGCCTTTCCACCGCCTGCTTCGTCCTGGGTATGGACGCGGCCAAACCTCTTTTAGAGAAATATGATGCAGAAGCTGTATTCGTAGATGAAGACAAAAATGTGTATGTGACAAGTGGATTGATGGATAAATTCGAATTAATGAAAGACGGATATATAGTAAACGAATTATAAGTTGTCCATGATAAATTCATAGAAAATGATAACTTATGGAATAGCAAGAAGAGCTCCCGACGATAGTTCAAAACTATCGTCAGGAGCTCTTTTTCAATCAACAGCATTTGGGCTGAATATATTCCTAAGCGGGGCATTCAAGCGCGCCTTTAATGGAGCGGAGATCCACTGCTTACGAAGACTTAACATCGAAGGCTCTCCTGAGATGTTTAGTCGCAGTTAGCAGTTAGCTCCGCGGAATGTTGCGCCTCCCCGCGTGGAATATATTCAGCCCAGATGCGTACGGTGGTAACATATTACGGAATCCTCTTAAGCACTTCCTTCGTCAGCACTCCAATCAGCAGTCCTGTAATCACTCCCGACACCATCAGCGCCGGAGCATAATAATACAACAGTCCCACCGTATGCGTTGCCGGAATCGCCACCAGCAGCTGACCGATGTTATGGGAAACGCCACCAGCCACACTTACACCCAGCTGCCCGAATCCAATCTTATTTTTCACAAAAACCATCACAATCAAACTAAGGGTCGCCCCCGCCAGACTATACATAATACTGGAGCCGCTTCCAAACATAAAACCGATAATAAAAATTCTCACAATGGAAACTAGCGCCGCTTCTTTCCACGTATACCTCTCCAGCACAAAAAGCACCGCCAGATTTGCAAGCCCTAGTTTCATTCCCGGAATTCCCGCAAAAAACGGAATCAACGATTCCACATACCCGAAAATAATGGCAATGGCTGCAAACAGCCCAAGATACGCTGTCTTTTTCTGATCCATCACTTACACCACTGCGTCAAATCCACTTTCGGAATCCTGTGAATCTGAATCGCCCTCTCCCTGAATGACTACTCTGTTTGGCAGGCACACAATATATCCGCCTGCACTGCCCACTGCCGGCTGCTTCATGCAAAGATGATCCGGGCAGTCCGCCTCTGTCATCTTTACCTCGCCGTCCTTAATTTCACACACATTGGTATCCCCAATCTGGATCACCTGATCCTCCGCCAGTGAATAAGTCCCATAAAGCTTCCCGTCCACCGTAATCTGGATCGACCCATGAGTTCCATGTGGAACCGCATAAACAAAAATACAAAGTGCCACTGAAATAACCAATAGTGCACCAATAAATACCGCTTCTTTTTTCTTCAAAAATGATACCTCTTCATTAATAGTTTTAACAAAAATCATTATATCATAGAAACATGTCCCACAAACGGATTATTAGTTTATGATATAAGAAATATAGAGATTTTTCAACCTATTCTAAAATCCATTTTTGAGAAAAAATCGCAACAGAGAGAATGCCTGTTATTCACAAAGAAAACGGTAACGGGTGGCTATTCCTTTCCACACCGCTTTTTATTGTAATTTCCCACGGAATATGCTATTGTATAGTTTGAAAGTCTGTGTGCCGTGCGGATCGCGGGAATGATTTTTCAAACACGTTCCAGGCCGGCGGCATTGTTGAAGAAATGTAACGATTCAGAAAACACTGGACAGTTACACAGAAATATTAGAAAGAAGGTGAAGCTATGGTTGAATTAGACCAGTTCAAGAGCATTCTTGCAACATACACAGAACCATTAGTGGAAGTGAGGGATTCACTTTGACCTGGCTAACAAAGAAAAGCGGGTTGAAGAATTAGAGCGCGAAATGGAAGCGCCTGATTTCTGGGACAATGCAGAAATATCCCAGAAGAAAATGAAAGAATTAAAGGGTATGAAGGACGACATGGAAACCTATCAGAATCTGGTAACCCAGAAAGAAGATATGGAGACCCTGATCGAGATGAGCTATGAGGAAAATGATCCGTCCATGATCGAAGAAATCCAGGAAATGCTGGATGAGTTCCAGGCACAGTTTGACAGTATCCGTGTGAAGACACTTCTTTCAGGAGAGTATGACGGCGAGAATGCCATTATAAAACTGAATGCAGGAGCTGGTGGAACAGAAGCTTGCGACTGGTGCAGTATGCTGTATCGTATGTATACACGCTGGGCTGAGCGCAAGGGCTTTTCAATTGAAGTTCTGGACTATCTGGACGGTGATGAAGCTGGTATCAAATCTGTTACCTTCCAGGTAAACGGAGAGAACGCATACGGACTTCTGAAGTCTGAGAAAGGTGTTCACCGTCTGGTACGTATTTCCCCGTTCAATGCGGCTGGAAAGCGCCAGACCTCTTTCGTATCCTGCGATGTAATGCCGGATATTGAGAAAGATCTGGACGTAGAAGTCAATGATGAGGACATCCGTATTGATACCTACCGAAGCAGTGGTGCCGGCGGACAGCATATCAACAAGACCTCATCCGCTATCCGTATCACTCATTTTCCAACAGGAATCGTGGTACAGTGTCAGAATGAGCGTTCCCAGCATATGAATAAAGATAAGGCTATGCAGATGCTGAAGGCGAAGTTATATCTTCTGAAACAGCAGGAAGCAGAAGCCAAGCTTTCCGGAATCCGAGGTGAAGTAACGGATATCGGCTGGGGCAACCAGATCCGTTCCTACGTTATGCAGCCATATACCATGGTCAAAGATCACCGTACCAATGAAGAAACCGGAAATGTAGATGCAGTTATGGATGGTGCCATTGATATCTTTATTAATGCATATTTGAAATGGATCGCACTTGCGAAGAGACCTGCAGAACAGCAATAAAAGCATGCTGCTGTTCACGAAGGGAACGGTACCAGCTTCCGGATTATGTCTGGATACAGCGGCTGTAATGGCAGAGATTTGCAGGGCGCAGTGAAAGTGGAAGGAAATGCAGGATGCCAAAGACAACAGATAAGAATAAATATTTTGTAGTAAAAGAGCGGGCTGTGCCAGAGGTGCTTCTGAATGTAGTTGCAGCGAAGAAGCTTCTGGAATCAAAGCGGGCAGCTACGGTTCAGGAAGCTGCAGACGCTGTGGGAATCAGCCGAAGCTCTTTCTATAAATATAAAGATGATATTTTTCCCTTCCACGAGGAAGCCAAGGGAAAGACCATCACATTTATTATACAGATGGATGATGAGCCGGGAATTTTATCCAATGTTCTTCGGGCTATTGCAGAAAACCATGGCAATATTCTGACCATACATCAGAGTATTCCCATCAGTGGTATTGCCACTCTTACCTTAAGTGTGCAGATCCTTCAGGGAGAAGGGGATGCTGAGGCAATGGTGGATGACATTGAACAGATGGAAGGAATCCATTATTTAAAAATTTTAGGCAGGGAGTAACGGACAGATGATAAATATTGCAGTGTTAGGATATGGCACAGTTGGAAGCGGTGTAGTAGAAGTCATCCGCACCAATCATGAATTGATCAACAAAAGAGCCGGGGAAGAGATTAAGATCAAATATGTACTGGATCTTCGTGGGTTCCCTGGAGATCCGGTAGAAGAGATTCTTGTTCATGACTTTGAGCAGATCGTAAACGATCCGGAAGTTAAAATTGTAGTAGAAGTAATGGGAGGAACCGGTGCTGCCTATACTTTTACAAAAAGAGCACTTGAAGCCGGCAAGAGTGTGTGTACCTCAAATAAAGCTCTGGTTGCCAAATACGGTCCTGAGCTTATGGAAATTGCAAAAGAGAAAAAGATTAACTTCCTTTTCGAGGCAAGCTGCGGCGGTGGAATCCCGATCATTCGTGCCATCAACGGTTCTCTTACCGCAGATGAGATCGATGAGGTCAGCGGAATTCTGAACGGAACTACTAACTATATGCTGGATAAGATGATCACAGAAGGCGCTGATTTCAATACTGTTCTGAAAGAGGCTCAGGAAAAAGGCTACGCAGAGGCTGATCCTACCGCTGACGTGGAAGGACAGGATGCATGCCGTAAGATTGCCATTCTTTCCTCTCTGGCATATGGAAAATTCCTGAATTTTGAAAATGTTTATACAGAAGGAATTACAAAGATCACACCAGAGGATATGGAATACGCAAGAGAAATGGGCAGAAGTATCAAGCTTCTTGGCACAAGCAAGAAATTGGGAGACGATTCCTTCTACGCACTTGTAGCACCTTTCCTTGTAGGACAGGAGAATCCTCTTTATGGCGTAAAGGGAGTGTTCAACAGTATTTTCGTACATGGAAACATGCTTGGCGATGCCATGTTCTATGGAAGCGGAGCCGGCAAGCTTCCTACTGCAAGTGCAGTTGTAGCAGACGTTGTGGAGGCTGCAAAGCATCTTCATGATACGATTCCGAATAACTGGAGCAATGAAGAGATGACCCTGATGGAGCCGGATTCTGTAGAAGGCCGTTTCTTTGTCCGTGTGAAGGATACTTCCCTGGATGAAGTGGATAAGGCTTTTGGTAAGGTTGAGGCTGTGATCGAGCCGGATTCCCTTCCGGAAGAATTTGGTTTTATTACCAGACTTATGACACAGGGCGAGTACAAAGAGCGTGTGAAAGCGCTTGGAGAGAATGTTCTGGGCATGATCCGAGTGAAAGACTGATAACATGAAACCGCAGTTATTCAGGTAATGGGCAGCTGCGTGAAACTGTCTGCATGCGCAGATAAAAATAAAACTGACAGCGTGAAAGGAAAAACTATGCTGATAGTTAAGAAATTCGGCGGTACTTCCGTTGGGGACAAACAGAGAATGTATAATGTTGCTAACCGTTGTATCGAAGAATATAAAAAAGGAAATGACGTGGTGGTGGTTTTGTCCGCCATGGGAAAATATACAGATGAGCTGATCCGTATGGCTCATGATATGGACGACAAGCCTCCGAAGCGTGAGATGGATATGCTCCTTACCATCGGTGAGCAAATGTCCGTATCCCTGATGGCAATGGTAATGCACAAGCTAGGCGTTCCGGCGGTTTCCCTGAATGCCTTTCAAGTGACCATGCATACCACAAGCAGCCATCAGAATGCAAGATTAAAAAGAATCGATACAGAGCGTATCCGCCGGGAGCTGGATGCCCGCAGGATCGTAATCGTTACCGGATTCCAGGGCGTAGATAAATACGATGACTACACCACTCTGGGACGCGGCGGCTCTGATACCACTGCAGTGGCACTGGCAGCAGCACTTCATGCAGATGCCTGTGAAATTTATACAGATGTGGACGGCGTTTACACAGCCGACCCGCGTAAGGTGCCAAATGCCAGAAAGCTGAAAGAAATCACATACGATGAGATGCTGGATCTGGCAACGTCAGGAGCGGGTGTACTTCACAACCGTTCTGTGGAAATGGCGAAGAAATACGGAGTGCCCCTTGTGGTCCGCTCCAGCCTGAATAACAGTGAAGGAACGGTAGTGAAGGAGGTAGTTAGCGTGGAAAGAATGCTGATCAGCGGTGTTGCGCTGGATACAGATGCTGTAAGAATTGCAGTGCTGGGACTTCGTGATGTGCCAGGTGTTGCATTTAAGGTGTTTGATACCCTTGCAAAGAAGAATATTAATGTAGATGTTATTCTGCAGTCTATCGGACGTGCAGGAACAAAGGACATCTCTTTTACAGTAAATAAGGATGATCTGGATGATGCAGTTGCCACTCTGGAGGAGAGCCAGGAGCGCCTTGGCTTCAAGGAGCTTCACTCTGAGCGCAATATCGCCAAGCTTTCCATTGTTGGCTCCGGTATGCTCAGCAATCCTGGCGTGGCTGCCAAGATGTTTGAGAGCCTTTACAATGAAGGGGTAAACATTAATATGATCTCCACATCTGAAATCCGTATTACCGTCCTCATCAATGAAAAAGACGGAATCCGGGCTATGAATGCAGTACACGATGCTTTCGGCCTTGCCGACTGATCGAATATAAATTCTAAGGAGGAATTTCTGTATGAAAAGAAAAGTATTGGGAGTGCTTTTTACAGCAATGTGCCTGTGTGCGGTTCCGTCCGCGGCTTATGCAGAGGCACAGGAAGCCGAAACTACAGAGGCAGCAGGAGAGGCTGCTGATGAGCCTGAGGCTGGTGCAGAAACGGTTACAGAGCTGTCCGACAGCCTGTACGATTTTCAGGTGAAGATCGGGGATAAGGTTTACCAGTTCCCTATGTATTACCAGGATTTTGCAGCAGACTGGACACTTGGCAAGAACGAGGACCCGGAGATGGGCGTTGGAACCAATTCCTATGGTTCCATCAGTTTTTACAAAGGGGACGACCGCGTTTCCGTAGATGTGATCAATCTTGGAATCAACCAGTTGCCATTAAACCAGTGTTTGGTGGCGGGAATTGATATTGATGCAAGCTATGATTTTGATGTGGCGGCTACTCCTGTAGAACTGCCTGGCGGAATCGTAATGGGAAAATCCAATTTTGATGATATCAAAGCTGCTTATGGTGATCCAAGCGATACTTACGAGGGAGACCTGTATACCAAGTATTCCTACTCGAAAGATTATTACGAGGAAGTTCATTTCTATGTATATAAGGATGACAATACTCTGAAGCAGGTAGATATGCGTAACTTCGTAGAGCCAGAAGGATATGACAAGGGAAGTGTAAGCGAGGAAGTTCCGGAAATCGTATCTTCCTATACCGCTCCTACTGAGCTGGGAGATGATCTGCTGGCTCCACAGTTGGAATTCTGCGGAGATCTTTATTCCCTTCCGGCTCCGGTGTCTGCATTCCTTGAGAATGGCTGGGAGCTTCAGAATGTGGAAGATGGCGCTTATGTGGCTGGCCGGGATCTGGAATTTGTAGACATGATGAAGAATAACCAGAGTGTGCATTTCAGTGTTTACAATTTTACCCAGGATGCAACTGCCATCGAGAACTGTTTTGTACGGGAGCTTGAGGTAGGCAATTACGACAGTGATGCTCTTACCCTTACTCTTTCCGGTGGATTTACCCTGGGTGCGAAGAAGGCGGACCTGATCGCAGCTGCAGAGGAAAAAGGCTATTCGTGTGATGAGGACGGAGATTACCTGAATATTTATAAGACTGCAGATACCAAGATTGACAACCGGGCACAGTTCTGGTTTAACAAGGATGAGGATCCGGATACAGTGGCAAGTGTTGCGTACAGAAATGAAATTCTTCCAGAATAAGGGAGAACCCGATCTGGAGGTTTTACAAAATTAGTAACAGGAGGGAAATATGAGCAACTATGTGATCAGCTGTTGTTCCACAGCGGACCTTACGAAAGAACATTTTGAGAAAAGAAATATTTCCTATATCTGCTTTCATTATGAATTAAATGGAAAAGAATATGCAGATGATCTGGGACAGTCCATGCCTTTTGATGTGTTTTATAAAGCCATGCAGGATGGGGCATCTACCAAGACTTCCCAGGTAAACGCAGATGAGTTTGAAGAGTATTTTGAAGGATTTCTGAAACAGGGCAAGGATGTGCTTCACGTCTGCCTTTCTTCCGGGATTTCCGGTGTTATAAATTCAGCCAACGTTGCAAAAGCGGAGCTGGAGGAAAAATACCCGGATCGTAAGATTCTGGTTGTGGATTCTCTGGGCGCGTCTTCAGGATATGGTCTTTTTATGGATAAACTTGCTGACCTCCGGGATGAGGGTAAATCCATCGGGGAAGTTCATGCCTGGGCAGAAGAACACAAGCTGAACCTGCATCACTGGTTCTTTTCCACAGACCTTACGTTCTATATCAGAGGAGGCCGTATTTCCAAGGCCAGCGGCTTTTTCGGCACTATGCTGAATATTTGTCCGCTTCTGAATATGGATGATCAGGGAAAACTGATCCCAAGATTTAAGATCCGTACCAAGAAAAAGGTGATCCGGGCTATTGTAGACAAAATGGAAGAGTACGCCGAGGGCGGACTTGACTATAGTGGGAAATGTTATATTTCCCAGTCCGCATGTATAGAGGATGCCAGGGAAGTGGCAAGGCTGGTGGAAGAGCGTTTCCCGAAATTAAATGGGAAGGTTGAGATCAACAACATCGGAACCACCATCGGGAGTCATACAGGTCCTGGTACGGTAGCGGTGTTTTTCTGGGGAAGTAAGAGGACGGCGTAGTTATAAAAAAATTACAGATGTCAGATGGGAAAATGCTATATTAGGAACAGCTGGCATGGTTTAATGGAGCAAAAGTGAAAACAGCGAAATGGTGCTGCAATATATCTGGCCGGGATGTATCAGAATCCCGGCCTGCTGTTTCACTGCAAAGGAGAATGATGATTATGAAAAAAAGAAGTACGAAGGAAATCAAACTGCAGGCCAAAAAGTCATTGCAGGGACATGTTGGAACTGTGATCCTTGGGCTTCTGGCAGTGTATGGTCTGAATACCTTAGGAACAATCCTTTCTACCAATTTGTTTTCTGGCACATCCGCGCTGGATCTGGTTCTCAGCGAAATATTTATGCTGGTGGTGTCACTGATCGTGGGAATCATTTCTGCTGGTCTGGGGTATATGCTTTTGAATATTTCCCGGGAAAAGGAGTTTTCTCTGGGAGATCTTGGCTACTTTTTCAAAAACCAGCCAGACAGGGTGATCGTTGCAGGCTTTGTGCTTGCGATGATCCAGCTGATCACAGCAATCCCTTACTATTATGTGAGCTTTACCACAGATCCGGGACTGACTGTGGATTCCCAGATCCAGTGGCTTTCCATGACTCTGGGACTGCTGGCTGTAAGTACGCTTTTGAATTTTCTTATTTCCCTTCCATTTGCCATGACCTATTTTCTTATGGCGGATGACACAGAGCTTGGAGGAATCCAGGCACTGAAAGAGAGCGCAAGGCTGATGAAGGGAAATATCTGGAGATATGTGAAGCTGAATCTTAGCTTTATCCCGCTTTTGTTATTATCTGTGTTCACGTTCTATATTGCACTTTTCTGGATCATGCCTTATATGGAAATGTCCATGGTGGCATTTTACCGGGATCTGGATGGAGAACTGGACTACAGACTGCCGGAAGATAGGACTATTTAGAAATACAAGCAACAAGAGGAGATTGAAAAAATGGATATTTTACAGGCAATCACCCAGGAACTGGGGGTGCAGAAATGGCAGGTAGAAGCTGCTGTTAAATTGATCGACGAGGGAAACACTATCCCTTTTATTTCACGATATAGAAAAGAAGCTACCGGAACCTTAAATGACGAGCAGCTTCGTAACCTGAACGAGAGACTGACTTATCTCCGAAATCTGGAAGACAAGAAGAATCAGGTCCTTTCCAGCATTGAGGACCAGGGCAAGCTGACAGAAGAACTGAAGGCACAGATCCTGGCAGCACAGACGCTGGTAGTCGTAGAGGACCTTTACCGCCCGTACCGTCCGAAGAGACGTACCAGGGCAACCATTGCCAAGGAAAAAGGCCTGGAGCCCCTGGCAAATATCATTATGCTCCAGATGACAAACAAGTCTATTGAGGAAGAGGCAGAAGCCTTTGTGTCAGAGGAAAAAGAGGTTGCTTCTGTGGCAGACGCCATTGCTGGTGCGAAGGATATTATTGCAGAGCATATTTCCGACGAGGCAGATTACCGAATCCACATCCGTGACCTTACTGCAAAGAAAGGAACCATCAGTTCTGTGGCAAAGGATCCGGAGACACAGTCTGTTTACGAAATGTATTACGAATTTGAAGAGCCGGTGAAGAAGCTGGCTGGACATCGTGTGCTGGCGTTGAACCGCGGTGAGAAAGAGAAATTCCTTACTATTAAGATAGCAGCACCGGAGGAAGATATTCTCCGCTACCTGGAGAAGCAGGTGATCACCCGTGAAAACCCGTTTACCACACCAATCCTGAAAGAGGTAACAGAGGACAGCTACAAGCGTCTTATTGCGCCGGCAATCGAGCGTGAGATCAGAAGTGACCTGACAGAGAAGGCAGAAGACGGTGCTATCAAAGTCTTTGGCAAGAACCTGGAGCAGCTTCTCATGCAGCCTCCAATCGCCGGACAGACTGTCCTTGGATGGGATCCGGCCTTCCGTACAGGCTGTAAGCTGGCTGTTGTAGATCCTACTGGAAAAGTTCTGGATACCACAGTTGTTTATCCAACTGCTCCTACTAACGAGAAGAAGATTCGCGCTGCGAAGGATACAGTAGAAGCTATGATCAAGAAGTATGGCATTTCCCTGATTTCTGTTGGAAATGGTACTGCTTCCAGAGAGTCTGAGCAGGTGATTGTTGATATGCTGAAGGAGATTCCGGAAGCGAAGGTTCAGTATGTAATTACAAATGAGGCGGGTGCTTCTGTTTACTCTGCAAGCAAGCTTGCTACAGATGAATTTCCCAATTTTGATGTAGGACAGAGAAGTGCCACATCCATTGCAAGACGTGTGCAGGATCCGTTGGCTGAGCTGGTTAAGATCGATCCGAAATCCATTGGTGTAGGGCAGTATCAGCATGATATGAACCAGAAGAAGCTTGGCGAGGCTCTGACAGGTGTGGTTGAGGATTCTGTAAATAAAGTAGGTGTGGATTTAAATACTGCTTCGGCTTCCCTTCTTGAGTATATTTCCGGTGTTTCCAAGGCTATTGCGAAGAACATTGTAGTTTACCGTGAGGAGAATGGCCGTTTCACAAGCCGAAAAGATCTTCTGAAGGTTGCGAAGCTTGGTCCGAAAGCATTCGAGCAGTGTGCTGGTTTCATGCGTATTACAGGCGGCTCCAATCCTCTCGATGCGACAAGCGTTCACCCGGAGAGCTATGAGGCGGCTTCCAGGCTTCTTGAGAAACTGGGATATTCCGCTGAAGATATTGCAGGAGGCAAGCTTGCCGGACTTTCCAGACAGATCAGGGATTACAAGAAGACTGCAGATGAACTGGAAATTGGAGAGATTACTCTTCGGGATATTGTAAAAGAGCTGGAGAAACCGGCACGAGATCCGCGTGATGAGATGCCGAAGCCGATTCTCCGCACAGACGTACTGGATATCAAGGATCTGAAAGAGGGTATGATCCTGAAAGGAACTGTCCGCAACGTAATCGATTTCGGAGCTTTCGTTGATATCGGAGTTCATCAGGATGGACTTGTTCATATTTCCCAGATGAGTGAAAAATTTATCAAACATCCGTTGGAAGCTGTAAGCGTCGGAGATGTTGTGGAGGTTCGTGTTCTCGGTGTGGATGAGAAGAAGAACCGGATCAGCCTTTCTATGAAAGGGTTGAATAAATAAAGAGAAGAGGGAAAACATTATTTCTCTTCTCTTGACATTGCCTTGCAGAAAGCCTTTTTCAAACACGCTTTATAGCGTGTTTGGCAGAGGAATTAGAGAGTTGGATTAAAATGTTAGAAAATATGCTTGTTGTGTATCTGGTTTTAGTTAATATCGCAGCCTTCGGGATGTACGGCATGGACAAGCGGAAAGCCATCAGAAAACAGTGGCGCATCCCAGAGGCTCAGCTTCTTGCGGTGGCTGTCATTGGCGGTTCCGCTGGGGCTCTTCTTGGAATGCAGTTTTTTCATCATAAAACCAGAAAGTGGAAATTTCGCCTGGGTGTGCCGTTAATTCTGGCAGCGCAGTTGATACTGTGGAGAGTTTTGCAGTAGGCGGTGGATAATTTGTTCCCAAAATGAATTTCCAGTGGAAAACAGGGCAGATTGCCCTGTTTTAAATGGGTATTAGTTCCTGCCGCTTTTGCGATTTTGAGCGGAGTGGACGAAATAGTTTTTGGATAATAAGGGACAGAGTTGTTTGTGGGAAAGGACTGAAAAAAGGAGATGGGAATTTGGAAGGACAGGTTATAGAAAATGCAGTTCAGGAGACTGTCCAGGAAACAGTGGATAAAGTAAACTCCAACTGGGATCAGATCAAGGCTTACTTTAACGGTCATATTCCGGATTTGATCAGCTTCGGAATGAAAGTGGTTCTTTCTATTGTAGCGTTTTATGTGGGAACAAAGCTGATCAAGTGGCTGCTGAAGGTTGCGAAGCGTTCCATGGAAAAGGCCGGCATAGACATGGGGGTTGCCCAGTTCATCTGTTCTTTTGGAAAATTTTTGCTGTATCTGATTCTGATTTTTAATATAGCTACTAATTTCGGTGTGAAGGAATCTTCCGTAGCAGCTCTTCTGGGAACTGCCGGCGTTACCATTGGTCTTGCTTTGCAGGGCGGTCTGGAGAATCTGTCTGGCGGTGTTATGCTGCTTTTGTTTAAGCCCTTTCAGGTAGGAGATTATATTATACAGGATCAGGCTGGTGGAACGGAGGGAACCGTATATAAGGTTGAGATGTTCTATACGACCCTGATCACCATTGACAATAAGCACGTAATCATTCCAAATGGAAAATTATCCAACAGCACCATTATCAATGTAACTGCGCAGAATTTGCGTAACCTGGAAATCAAAGTGGAAATTTCCTATGATTCCGATATTAAGAAAGCAAAAAAGCTTTTGCAGCACATTTTACAGGAAGATCCCGGAACCAAATCGGACAAAGACATGCTGGTCTTTGTAGACGAACTTGCTGACAGTGCCGTAGTCATGGGCCTTCGCGTCTGGGTGCCTACCGATAAATACTGGAAGATCAAATGGCGCCTCAATGAGAAAATCAAAGAATCTTTTGATGCCAACGGAATTTCCATTCCGTATCCGCAGATGGATGTACATGTGGTGGAGACAAATAAAGACAAATGATAATAGATATATAATAGAAAATATGAAATAGATGTACAAATAGATTTCCTATTGAAATTATCTTATTTCTATTGTATAATCCACCATGAAAAGAAAATTTCTTCGGGGCAGGGTGATCGAAATCCTTGGAAATCGAAATTCCCTACCGGCGGTATAGTCCGCGACCCGCTTTGGCGGCTGATTTGGTGAAATTCCAAAACCGACAGTAAAGTCTGGATGAGAGAAGAACGCGCAGAATATTTAGATCGGTTGATATTTTTTTGTACGTGCTCATTGCCCCGGAAGAGATTCCGGGGCTTTTTATGTGGTGATTTTAACGTTACTGGTTACTGGTAACATTTTAATCCCATACTTGCAGAAATTTTCTTTAAATATTATAATTTAAGGAGCAATGAGTATGAGCGAACAAGTAATCAAAAATGGAAACGTAATGGAGCGAAGCCGTACCAGAACCATTGCCCAGGTAGCGATGTTAGGTGCTGTGGCAGGTGTGTTGATGAATTTTGAGGTACCGCTGCCATTTCTGGCACCGTCCTTTTATCAGTTGGATTTCTCTGAGATTCCAGCACTGATCGGTTCTTTTGCAATGGGACCTGTAGCAGGTATACTGATTGAACTGGTGAAAATTCTGGTACATCTGGTAACCAAGGGAACTATGACAGCAGGCGTTGGTGATGTGGCAAACTTCCTCTTTGGCTGTTCTTATGTAGTTCCAGCCGGACTGATTTATCGTTATCAGCATAAGAAGACAAGAACACACGCAGTGGCAGGTATGGCAGCAGGTGTAATTCTTACCACAGTGCTTGCATGCTTTGTAAACGCATTTGTACTTCTTCCGGCATACGGCAAGGCATTTGGAATGCCGGTACAGGCATTTATTGAAATGGGTGCAGCAGTACACAGCGGTGTAACCAACCTTCTTACTTTTGCAATTATGATCCTTGTACCATTCAATTTATTCAAATACACATTAACCTCAGTGATCGTGTTCTTTATTTATAAAAGAATCCGTGTGATTCTTCGCGGTGACTGATTCTCTGTTCCTTGGTGAGATCTAGAGCCTGTTTGAAAAATCATTCCCGCAATCTGCACGCCCCACTTTGCGGTATATTTTGCCCGAATTCGGTTGCCGTAGCCCGCTACGGCGCCCTTATCCGGACAAAATCTCCCACAAATTGTGACGCATATCTTGCAGAAAGCCTTTTTCAAACACGCTCTAGCGAGACCTCTGACCAGAACAGCAAGAACTGACGAAAAGAGGTTCCTATGGGAAAAATCAACAGCATTACCAAACAGACAGATAACCGTTATGTAAACCTTTATAATGTAAAAGCCACCAGTGTGCACAATACCCCGGTAAACTATTTTGTGTCTTCCCGTGCAAAAGATGTAGACAGCCTGAAAATGGTGACACATAAGAACAATCCGGACGGTGTGATCATTTATAGCATTTATGGCGAAAAACATGACAAAGTGGTGTTGATTCGCCAGTATCGTTATACATTAGGTGATTATATTTATGAATTTCCAGCTGGTCTGGTAGAGCCAGATGAGAATTACCATGAAGGCGCAATTCGTGAAATGTACGAGGAAACCGGACTGAAGCTTGATCCTATTCCGGTAGCAGAAGCTTACCAGAAGCCCTATTTCACTACTGTAGGAATGACAGACGAGTCTTGTGCGACTGTATATGGATATGCCAGCGGCGAAATCAGTTCCAAGGCACAGGAAGATACGGAAGAGATTGAAGTGATTCTGGCGGACCGCGAGGAAGTGAAGCGGATTCTGAAGGAAGAGAATGTAGCGATCATGACGGCATATATGCTGATGCATTTTCTGGAAGATAAGGAACCATTTGGATTTTTGAATAAAATCAGATAATAATAAAATCCCCGGAAGTCCGGGATTTTATTATGTAACAGGAAATTCCGTTGGAATTTCCAAGCCCTGCCGGGCAGGATTCTTTTTTATTCATAGTATTCAATATCCTGATCGGAGGTATCCTCCGTATAGTCTCCTTCGCTATCGGAACCAGAACCATCTCCATTATCAATATAATCCCAGTTCTCATTGTTATCTTGTCCGGAATCATCGGAGGTATCTTCTGTATAATCCGGAATATCGGAAGTGTCACTTCCTGAGCTATCTCCAGAATCCTCAGTAGGATAAGTGATCTGTTCGCTTCCTGAAGAATCGCCGTCCGAAGAATCATAGCTGTTGTCGTAGGAGCTATCTTCCTGGCTGTAAATTGGAAATTCTTCCTGCTGTGCAGCTTCCGCTTCTGCAGCTGTTTCAGGAGCCTCTGTTAATGTGGTCTTGGCAGTTGGCACTCTGCTTTCTTTGGGAACGACTACGGAAATTCCCACCATAGCCACACTGAGCAGAATCGCAGTGGATGCAATGTGGAACTCATCTCTGTATTTCATAAGCTTTACACCTCGTAAGTATCTTTCATTAATGATTCAATGTTCTATGCTGAACGGAATCATAATATTTCTTTTAACGATATTCAACAGATATTCCCATTATAACATATCTTCAGATGATTTTGTAAAAATAGTATCGTTTTTTACAATACATATCCATTCCCATAAACTATAATACGAACAACTTAAGAAAAAGAACCAACAACGTAAAAGACAAAGGCGTCTGCAATTTATTTTGCAGGCGCCTTTTTGGCGAAGAAAGTCCCGGACAGCAGATTTGTCCGTCTATCAAAAAAGGGGGAAATACCATGGGTACACGTATTACAGAGCATCCGATTTTAGGAGTACCGCAGAAGGGAAGATTAGTAAATTTCACATATGATGGTCAGAAGATTCAGGGGTATGAAGGGGAACCAATCGCAGCGGCATTAAAAGCGGCGGGAATTTTGATTCACCGTTACACGAAGAAGGAGCATACGCCTCGAGGAATCTTTTGTGCAATTGGCCGCTGCACAGACTGTGTTATGGTTGTGGACGGAGTTCCGAACGTGAGAACCTGTGTAACCCCGCTGAAGGCAGGAATGAAGGTTCAGACACAATATGGTGTATCGGCAGAGCCATTTGAGGAACAGAAAACAGGAGGACAGACAAGATGAAAAGATATGATTTGATCGTAGTTGGCGCAGGCCCGTCTGGTCTGTCAGCGGCAATTGAGGCAGAAAAAAGAGGATTGAAGGTAGTTGTATTTGATGAGAATGAAAAGCCTGGAGGACAGCTGTTTAAGCAGATCCATAAATTTTTTGGCTCCAAAGAGCATAAGGCGAAGATCAGAGGCTTTGTAATCGGTGAAGAGCTTCTTGCAGAGGCGGCTAAGGCAGGTGTTGATGTAGAACTGAATTCCACAGTCATTGGAATGTATCAGGACAAAGAAATCGTGGTAAAAAAGGGAGAAGAAATTTTCCATTATAAAGGAGATGCCATTATTATTGCCACAGGAGCAGCAGAAAATATGGTTACCTTCGAGGGCTGGACGCTTCCGGGTGTGATTGGAGCAGGAGCCGCACAGACCATGATGAACCTTCACGGTGTAAAGCCTGGAAACCGGATCCTGATGCTGGGAAGCGGAAATGTTGGTCTGGTTGTCAGCTTCCAGCTGAAACAGTGTGGCTGTGATGTGGTTGCATTGGTTGACGCGGCACCGAGAATCGGAGGTTATGGCGTACATGCTGCAAAGGTTGCCAGAACGGGAGTTCCATTTTACCTTTCCCATACCATTGTGAAAGCAGAAGGAAAAGATCATGTGACAGGTGTAACGATTGCGGAAGTTGACAATCATTTTCAGTTTATTCTAGGAACAGAAAAGCATTTCGACGTGGATACCATTTGCCTGGCAGTTGGTCTTTCCCCAATGTCACAGCTGTTAAAAATGGCCGGCTGTGAGATGGAAGATAATCCGAAGCGCGGTGGCCAGGTGCCAATCGTAGATGAGTATGGGGAGACCTCCATTAAAGGAATTTTCGTAGCGGGCGATGTATCCGGAATCGAGGAAGCAAGCTCCGCTATGATCGAGGGAAGAATTGCTGGAATTGCAGCTTCCAGATATCTTGGCTACATAGAGGAGGCAGAACTGGAAGAAGGGGCAAAGGTAAACGAGGCAGCCCTTGACGGACTTCGCCAAGGCATGTTTGCCCCTAAGAACAGAGGCAGGCTGATCGAAAAGACAGAAGAGGGAATCGATGTTTCCATGAATCTTCTCACAAAAGGCTATGTGGCAGATGAGGAAATTGAACGCTTTCCGGGAGTTACCCACAGAGCAGGCGTTCATCCGGTGATGGAATGCACACAGAACATTCCCTGCAACCCCTGTCAGGATGCATGTCCAAAGCACTGCATTAAGATTGGGGCACATATTACCTCCCTTCCGGCTGTGGAGGAAAACGCCACATGTGTTGGATGCGGAATGTGTGTAGCCTCCTGTTCAGGACAGGCCATCTTCCTGGTAGACGAAACCTTTGAACCTGGTTTTGCCACAGTCACCATTCCTTATGAATTTCTTCCTTTGCCGGAAAAAGGGGAAAAAGGGCTGGGACTTGGAAGAAACGGTCAGCCGGTTTGTGAGGCAGAGGTGGTATCGGTAAAGAGTGCGAAAGCCTTTGACCATACCAATCTTCTTACCATAAAGGTTCCGGCAGATATGGCAATGAAGGCCAGATTTTACAGAGCAAAATAAGGCGGAGGGATTGTATGATGGAAAGTATTTATGACAGAACCGTTCAGCTGGGAGAATACGTCCCGGAGCCTGACGATGACAGAATTATATGCAGATGTGAGGAAGTAACAAAAGGGGAAATCAGAAGAGCAGTTCACGATGGAATGTTTACCATCACAGAGATCAGAAGATATCTCCGCTGTGGAATGGGGCTTTGCCAGGGACAGACCTGCGCCAAGCTGGTAAAGAGGATCGTGGCGGCAGAGCTTGGAGTTTCCCCGGCACTTCTGGAACCGGCAACCTCAAGAGCTCCCATGAGACCCTTAGAGATGAAAATTTACGCAAAGGAAGGTGAGGACGATGAGTAAGACAGCAGATGTGATCATTGTGGGAAGCGGCGTAATTGGATGTGCTACAGCCTATTATCTGGCCCAAAAGGGGACTTCCGTAATCGTCCTTGACCGTGATGAGAGTATTGGAAATGGCGGTTCTGCCAGAAATGGAGGCGGTGTCCGCCAGTCAGGCCGAGATCCAAGGGAGTTGCCACTTGCCATGTATGCAGTGAAAAATATGTGGCCGGTTCTTTCAGAGGAGCTTGGAATCAATGTGGAATATCACAAAGAGGGCAACCTGCGGCTTGGAAAAACAGCTCGTCATATGGAAATCCTCCAGGGGCTTACAGACCGGGCAACTGCCTGTGGGCTGGATGTAAAAATGATCGATGGGAAAGAGGTTCGGGAAATCAATCCGTTCTTAAGTGATGAGGTAATTGGAGCCAGCTGGTGCGCCACAGACGGACATGCAAATCCTCTTTTGACCACTCTGGGGTATTACCGGGCAGCAAGGAGACTGGGCGTTCAGTTTTTCACCGGGGAAGAAGTTGTGGAGCTTCAGAAGGTGAAGGGAAAGCTGAGGAAGGTTGTTACGCAGAAAAACGTTTACGAGGGCGATAAGGTAATTGTGGCGGCTGGTTATGCCAGCAGGAAGCTTCTTGGCACTGTGGGAATTGATGTTCCAATGTCAAATGATCTGATCGAGGCGCTGGTTACAGAGGCAGAGCCGAAAATGTTTGGTCAGATGCTTGGTACTGCGGATGCAGATTTCTACGGACACCAGACAGACCATGGCTCTTTTGTATTCGGCGGAGCTCCGGATTTGAAACAGTGAATAAAGATAATGGACATAATATGACTTCGGGAATTACAGCTCCTTGTATCTGCCGTGGAATTATGAAGTATATCCCGAAGCTGGCAAATGCAAAGATTGTAAGGACCTGGGCTGGTTATGAGGATGTTTGCATTGACGGTGTACCGGTTCTGGGAAATGTGGACGAGGTGCCGGGGCTGATCGTGGCATGTGCGTTTACCGGGCATGGATTTGGAATTTCACCGATTGTGGGAAAATTGCTGGCGGAAACGGCACTGGAAGAGGAGACAACGTTAGATCTGTCAGCGTTCAGGTATGATAGGTTTCATGCCGCGATTTAAAATAAGCTAAAAATTTCACACGTTAAAATGCTAGTGTACAAAAATAAAAAGATGTGCTATACTCCATCCTAGCGAAGCCAAGCGAATTAAAGCGGCTCCTGGATGAGTATATTTGACAGCTACAGACTCAGAAAGGAGAATGGCGATATGGATTCCAAGATTGATTTTTTATATTTAAGTGAACCGGATATGATCAAAGCAGGCGTAAAGGACATGAAATCCTGCGTGGATGTGATGGAGGATCTTTTGATTACATTATATAAAGGTGACTATGTAATGGGAGGTGCTAATCATAATTCCCATGGCTGCATGATCATGTTCCCGGATGATCCCCAGTTTCCTGGAATGCCGAAGAATGCAGATGACAGAAGATTTATGGCAATGCCGGCGTATCTGGGCGGCAGCTATCAGATGGCTGGAATGAAATGGTATGGTTCCAATGTAGAGAACAAGAAAGTGGGATTGCCCAGATCTATTCTTATGATGATTCTGAACGATAAGGATACCGGTGCTCCACTGGCGCTGATGTCAGCAAATCTGGTAAGCGCTTACCGTACCGGTGGAATTCCTGGAGTTGGCGCGAAATATCTGGCGCGAAAAGACTCAGGGTAGTTTCCATTATCGGACCTGGTGTTATGGGAAAAACATCTCTGGCAGCTTTCGTCAGTGTCTGCCCGAACCTGGATACGGTGAAAATAAAGGGAAGAAGCCAGCGGTCTCTGGATGCTTTTACCAGGTTTATCAGGGAGGAACTGCCTCAGATCAAAAATATTGAGATCTGTGATTCTGTGGAGGAAGCAGTAAAGGACAGCGATATCATCAGCTTTACCACAACTGTCCGTGATGATGTTTCTTCCTTCCCTTATATTAACGGAGACTGGATCAAAAAGGGCGCGCTGATCAGCATGCCGTCAGCTGCAAGATTTGACGATGATTTTCTTGCAGGCTGTAAGCTGGTGGTAGATAACTCCAAGCTTTATGAGTCCTGGGAGGAAGAGTATCCTTATCCTACCTATCCGCAGGTTCAGATCATCGGAACCAAGTTCACAGACCTGAAGCATGATGGAAAAATTGAGGCAGAGGATATTATCGACATTACAGACATTATTGAGAAGAGACATCCGGGAAGAACAAGTGATGACGAGATTATCGTATATTCTGTAGGAGGCATGCCAGTTGAGGACATTGCCTGGGGTGGAACCGTTTATCGCAATGCAGTGAAGCTTGGCATCGGAATAAAATTACCGCTTTGGGACAAACCGGAGATGGCGTGAGGAAAGGCTCCATAGCGGTGGATTTCAGGAGCTGAGCCTATGGAAGACAAGAAAATCGTAACTCCGGTGCAGCCTTATCTGACACTGGATGCGGAAGATTATCAGGAATTATTGAACAGAAGAATGGGAATTTCCAGTTTTTATGAATTTAATGTAAAAAACGGAAACTCAGGGAATTTTCGGGCAGTTCCAGATGGGAGTACAGATCTTGTTTTTGGAATTGGAGAAAAGGATGTAAAGGTTTTTGTTGGTGGAACGGTGCTGAAGGCAAAGAACTGGGAGTTTGATGATGGGAGATATTATTTTGGGGCAAGATTTTTGCCAGGAAAATGTATTTTGCCCAAATCTCTTTCCATAAAAGAAGTAGTAAATGCAGATGTGGAGATTGACCGGAATGAGTATGGAAGCGGACTTACGGAGAGCCTGGCGGAGGCGGCGGATGTGAAGCAGAGGGCGCAGATCCTGATGCAGTATCTTTCCAGCAATCAGGGAAATCATTCAAAGGATTCTGCACATGTTCTGGAAAAATATATGCGGCAGAGGATTTACGCTACAGATGGAAATATTTCCATTCAGATGCTAAGCCGTGAGACAGGATATTCGGAGTGTTACATCCGCAGAGTGTTTAAGGAAATCCATGGGATCTCGCCCAAAGAGTTTGAGAGGTTTATCCGTTTTCAGGCTTTTCTGGGAGAAATTACCAAGTCGCCAGAGCAGGCGGGAAGTGAGGAGACGGCTTTGAACTGCGGATATTACGACCAGTCTCATATGCTGAAGGATTTCCGGGCTTTTGCAGGGACCACACCGGAGAAATATAAAAAGTATCTGGCGACGAAGGACAGAAGTAAGAACTTAGCAGCGGGGAAAATAGAATTGAGAGTTTAAAATTCCAATTTTAGAATGAAAGATAACGGGAATAGAGGATAAAGATATTAATCTGGCTGGAGGATGATTGTTATGGAATTATCAAGAATTGAAATTATCACAGGAATGTCAAAATTTAACGGATTGAAATCTGCTTTGAGCAAGGCTGGTGTTCGTGGAATGACAGTGACACAGGTGCTGGGATGCGGTATTGAGAAAGGCACTAAGGAATATGAAGTGGATGAAAACTATGAGATGGAGTTGCTTCCAAAGCAGCAGATTGCGGTGGTTGTAGAGAAGTCCAAGGTACCGGAGATCGTGGAGCTGATCAAACAGGAGCTTTATACAGGACATATTGGTGACGGAAAGATTTTTGTTTATGATATTACAAATGTAATCCGTGTGAGAACTGGCGATGAGGGAATTGATGCACTGTAGAGTGTGTTTGAAAAAGGCTTTCTGCAAGCTATTCAAACATGTGTTAGCATTATTCCTCACAGACCAGTACAGCGCGATATTTGATCAGTGACGAAGGAGAGTGATTCAGGATGGAAGAAAAGGACAGAACTTTGGGACTGCGAAGTGTGGTTTCCATCTCGGTGGGACTTGTTATTGCGACCAGTTGTCTGGTTTCTCTGGGACAGGGAGCCGGAAGTATTGGTGTGGTATTTATCGGGGCAATGGTGATTGCCTGTCTTTTGAATATGACCACGGTGGCATCGCTCTCTGAGCTGAATGCCTGATGCCAAATACCACAGGAGGTCTGGCTCAGTATACCCTGGCCTGTATGGGACCTTTTCCGACACTGATTTCTATGGTAGGCGGATACTTGATCTGCAATATCATGTCATCAGGTGTTGAGGCTTCTATTTTTGCTTATGCTATGGCATCTACCATTCATCTGCCGATTCCGAGCCTGATGTACACCTTCATTATGACAGCTGTGGTTATGATCGCCAACCTTTACGGTGTGGATATGTTTGCCAAGATCCAGGATCTGGTAGCATTTCTTCTGGTTGGGTCTATGTTGATCCTTGGTGTGATCGGTATGCTGGGACTGGGTACAGGGGAAGTGGTGCATCAGCCTTACAGTATGGCCACGGATTTTAAAGGTGTTGTGTCCACCATAGCAGTGGCATTCTGGCTGTTTATCGGAGCGGAATATGTAATACCGGTATCTAAGAATGTGAAAAATGCCAGAAGAAATGTCCCTCTTGGAATGATGATCGGACTTGCCTTGATCTGTCTGGTGCAGTCTGTGATGGTTCTTGGTTTCCATAACTATACACCCTGGGCGGAACTGGAAAATTCCGCTGCACCACACCTGCTTTATGGTGGAAATCTTCTTGGCAATGCGGGAAAAGTGTGGATGACGTTTGTTTCGGCACTTGCAGTTGTAAGTACACAGAATTCTACAGTAAACGGTCTGGCAGGAATCTGTCAGGGAATGGCGAAAATGAACATGATGCCTCGTGTTTTGCAAAAACAAATAAACATGGGGTTCCGTATTTCGGAGTTGTATTTGTAAGTGCATTTATTTTCATATTCGCAGCCCTCAGTGATGGCTCCTCAGATGCCATTTCCTTCCTGATCCTGGTTGGCTCTGTTTTCTGGATGATCTCTTACATACTGGCTCATATTGACGTACTGATTTTGCGAAAAAGACTTCCAAAGGCACCTCGCTCCTTTAAGGTTCCCTGCGGTCCTCTTTTCCCAATTATCGGAATCTGTGGAACAGTATATATGATTTTGAATATTTCTACAGATCCTGTAGAGAGGAACATGATCTGGCTGGTAACCGGCATTACCTTCCTGGTGCTTGGTATTTACTCCTTCTTCTGGATTAAATACAAGATGAAAATGCCCGTATTCAAAAGTGTGCCTCTTCAGAAGGTTATGGCCATGGAGAACAGTATGTATTATACTATTCGGAAAAGGCGGGGAATGTGGCGGTAATGCGTAGACTGCGGTAACAGATAAATAGTTTATAAAGAATGAGACGTTTTCTTTCCCGGTGAAGAAAGAAAACGTCTTTTTTTGCTTTTTAGAATTTTTGTAGATAATTTGAAGGCAGAATAGTCACAAAGACTGGATAAAATAGTCAATTTGTGGTAAATTATATAAGAAAAAACAGTAACTTATTTATCTGCTTTTATAAGTCTTTTGTGGAGGGAACGGATAAGAACAGATAGTATAAGAATATAATTTCTATTATAAGGAAGGTGAGCAATTGGAAAATTATACTAAGTACAAGCTGAAAAGCAGTGATGAGCTTGCATCAGTGCTGAACGGCAAGGACAACCTGTTTGTGATTGCCTGTAATAAGTGCTTTAAGGAATTTGAGACGGTTGAGGAACCGGATTGCGATGAATTCCTGAAGTTTGCGAAGGAGCAGGGAAAGACTGTCACAGGTAGTGCGAAAGTTGATTTCTTATGCAACAAAATGCATACAGAAAGAAAATTGCAGGATCTGCTTCCGGAAGGAACAGAGAATGTGGTAGTAATTTCCTGTGGTCTTGGTATTCAGACTGTTGCAGATCTGGCAGGTAAGCCGGTTGTTGCTGCAAGCAATACCCTTAACTACAGAGGTCATCATGGCATGGCACTTACCAAGAAGAGCTGTGATGCATGTGCACAGTGTTATCTGAATATTACCGGTGGTGTCTGTCCTATCGTCGACTGTTCCAAGAGTCTTGTGAATGGTCAGTGCGGTGGAGCAAAGAATGGAAAGTGCGAAGTAGATCCCAATAAGGACTGCGCATGGGAGAAAATTTACCAGAGACTGGCGAAACAGGGACGTCTGGAAGAATTCCTTAATCAGCCCGTACAGGTTCGTGATTTCTCCAAGGTTAATTTCAAGGTGATCAATGATTATGTGAAATCAATCAGAGAAAACAGACTGGATGGTTATTATGGTGGTGTTCATCCGTCAGAGCGCAAGGAATTCAGTGAGCACATTGCTCTTAAGAAGTTCCCGGATCCGAAGACGGTTGTAATTTCCATGTCTCAGCATCTGGGTGCTCCGGCGAATCCCATCGTTCAGGTTGGTGACATTGTAAAAGTCGGTCAGAAAATCGGCGAAGCTGCCGGATTTATCAGCGCTCCTGTACATTCCAGCGTAAGCGGAACGGTAGTTGCTGTTGAACCTCGTATGCACGGCACAAGAGGCAGTGAAGTGATGGCTGTTGTTATTGAATCGGATGGAAAAAATACTCTACACGAATCCGTACAGCCACATGGAGACCTTGACAAGCTTACTCCGGATGAAATCATTGAGATCATTCGTGAAGCAGGAATCGTTGGTATGGGTGGTGCAGGTTTCCCGACCTGTGTCAAGCTGAAACCGGCGAAACCAGTTGATACCATCCTTCTCAATGGATGCGAATGTGAGCCGCTTTTGACAGCAGACCACAGAGTGCTTCTTGAGTATGCAGATGATATTATTTTTGGTCTGAGAGCAGTCCTTAAGACAACCGGCGCCCAGAAGGGTATCATTGTTATTGAGGATAATAAGCCGGATGCCATTGAATTAATGCAGGAAAAAGTTGCCAATATCGGAGATATGGAAGTATTTGTTGCCAGAACCAAATACCCACAGGGCGCTGAGAAAACTCTGATCAAGCGTGTTATGGGCAGAATTGTTCCAAGCGGCGGTCTTCCGGCAGATGTTGGTGTTGTAGTAGATAATATCAGTACAGTAAAGGCAATTTCAGACGCAATCCAGACAGGAATGCCTCTGATTGAGCGTGTTGCCACTGTTACAGGCGAGAAGATCAAGAATCCTGGAAACTTTATCATCAAAATTGGTACAAGTGTAAGAGAGCTGATCGACTACTGCGGTGGATTTACAGATGAGGATGTTCTGGTTAAGATGGGTGGACCTATGATGGGATTCCCTCTGAATACACTGGATGTACCTATGATGAAAGGCTCCAACGGTATCATTGCAATTGATACAGATGAGACCAAAGAGCAGCCATGTATCAAATGCGGACGCTGTGTAGATGTCTGTCCGATGGAGCTGTCTCCGCTGTACTTTGTAAAATATGCCAAAGACGAGAACTGGCAGGGCATGAAGGACATGAATGTTATGGATTGTGTTGAGTGCAGATGCTGTCAGTATATCTGTTCTTCCAAGATTCCGATCATCGACAGTATTAAAGCCGGAAAAAATGCAGTAAGGGGGATGAAGTGATATGTTGATTACCCAGTTAAAAGCAAAAGAAGCAATCACATCACTGACAGCCGGAAAAAAAGTTTTCATTATTAACTGTCATGGATGTAAAGAGGTTCATTTTCCGGAAAAAGAAGCTGTTGAACTTCAGAAGGAGCTTTCCGCTGAAGGAAATGTGACAGGAATTATGACTACTGATTATATTTGTAATCCGGAAAATATGGAGCTGCGTCTTCAGAAACATATGAGCAAAATTCAGGAAGCAGATCTGGTTCTTGTATTTTCCTGTGGTGTTGGCGTGCAGACAATTTCTGAATATCTGGAAGATAAGATGGTCTGTGCTGCCTGTGATACATATCCGGTACCTGGTTTCCAGGGAGTGACACCATTAGAATATAAATGCGATCAGTGCGGTGAGTGTTATCTGAATCTGACAGGTGGAATCTGCCCGATCACAGCATGTTCCAAGAGCCTTGTGAATGGTCAGTGCGGCGGTTCCAAGAATGGAAAATGCGAAGTGGACAGCGAAATGGAGTGTGGATGGGAGCGTATTTACAGACGCCTGAAAGAGATTGGACGCCTTGATGTGCTGAAATGCCCGACACAGATCCACAATTTTGCTACAGATGATGAAGTGAAATAAAAGGTTAATCCTAAATTTTTAATGATTGGAGCAAATATAATATGAAAATGAAAGAATTATTCGATCGTGGTGAATTTGCAGTTTCAGCAGAAGTAGGACCGCCGAAAGGAATCCATGTAGATGAGCTGGTAGAAGAAGCCAAAACATACCTTACAGGTGTTCATGCAGTTAACGTAACAGATAACCAGTCTTCTGTTATGCGTCTTGGATCTCTTGCAATGTGTAAGGTTCTTAAAGATGCAGGCATGAATCCCATTTTCCAGCTTGCATGCCGTGACAGAAACCGTATCGCTCTGGAGTCTGATCTTCTCAGCGCAGCTATGTTTGGTATTGACAATATTCTCTGTCTTACCGGTGATCATACTAAAATGGGCGATCATCCTCAGGCAAAACCGGTATTCGACCTTGATTCCGTATCTCTTCTTCACACAGTGAAGCTTCTGGAGTCTGGCGTAGATCTTGGTGGAAACCAGCTTGTTGGAGAGCCTCCGAAATTCTCCAAGGGTGCTGTTGTTTCTCCATGCAGTGATTCTGTCGATGCACAGCTTGCAAAGATGGAGAGAAAGGTTGCTGCTGGTGCTGATTATTTCCAGACACAGGCTGTATTTGAGCCGGAGAAATTTATCAAATTTATGGAAAAAGCAAAACAGTTCGGAAAACCTGTACAGGTTGGAATTATTATTCCGAAGTCCGCTGGAATGGCGAAATTCATGAATAACAATGTTGCCGGCATTCATGTTCCGGATGAGATGATTGAGGAACTGAAGGCTGACAAAGAAAAGACAAAAGCTGGAATTACCGGTGTTGAGATCGCTGCACGTATTATCAAAGAGTGCAAGCCATACTGCCAGGGTGTTCATATCATGGCACTTGGCTGGGAGTCCAAGATTCCGGATCTGCTGAAATTAGCTGAAATCTAAAAAGTCAAGCGGATATTCGCAACCCCAGCAGGGGACTTACTTTATTCGGTAAAATTACACGGGCCGTCCGAACCATGAATGCAGGAATCTGCGTTTGTGGAGGATGGCTCGTTTTTTTACTTGCTATGAAAGTCCTGGACGGCAACCAAGAATGAGCCATGCTTGCATCAGCGAATTCTTGGGTATCGGACGGGCTAGACCGTATGAGTAAGTAGGGCGATAGCCCGGATTACGAATGCGGTCGGCAGCTGTGGGAGTGCCATAGGCGCGGAACAGCTGACTTTCATATAAAAATAGTATTGTTTTAAACAGAAATGAACGATATAATTTTATTATTGGGAAGTGATGGGCAGGAGGAAAATTATATGGAAACAAACTATGCAAAAAGTGCATACAGAACCTTTTTATTCTGGGGAGTATGTTCTTCTCTTGGGGTTACCGTATCCACCCTTGTGGATGCTACTCTGGTAGGAAATTTTATAGGCAGTACCGGCCTGGCTGTGGCGAACATTGCAACACCGGTATTTCTGCTTTATCTACTTATGGGAATCACCTTAGGCGGCGGTGCAGGCGTCTTAATTGGGAAAAAACTTGGTGAAGCAGATCTGAAAGGTGCAAATCGGGTTTTCGGCTCCGTATTAAGTGCAGGACTGATAACAGGTGTGCTTTTCGCAGCAGCATCGCTCGTATTTCGCAGCGCATTATGCAGTCTGCTTGGTGCCACACCGGAGCTTTTGCCACAGGCACTGCAGTATCTGACTGTGGTATTTGCTTTTGCCCCGATTTATGTAGTGTATAATATTCTTTCCATAGCAGTGCGTACAGACGGCGCACCAAAGTTGGCTGCCATTTCTTCAGCTGGCGTTATTGTCACAAATTTAAGCCTAGATCTGCTGTTTATGAAAGTGCTGAACTGGGGACTGGTTGGGGCTTCGGCGTCTTTATGTATTGCGGAAACAGTAGGAACTCTGATTCTGCTTACTCATTTTTGGAACAAGCAGGCGCTTTTAAGCTTTCATTTTCACATTCCCACCTGGAATGAGATCAAAGAATATGTGGAAAATGGATTTGGCGTAGGCTCTGCATTTATTTTTCAGACAGTGGTTATGCTGGTGTTTAATACCATGCTGTTAAAGGAAAATTCTGAAAATGGCACTTTTTCTGTGGCTGTATTTGGCGTTATTTATACCATGAGCACTATTCCGGGAGCCATGTTTGATGGTGCCGGAGCCGCAGCATCCACGGTTATCTCTATTTTAGGTGGTGAGAAGGACTGGAAAGGAATGCTGGCGGTGTACCACGATGGACTGCGGATTGTTGCAGCAGCAGGAATGATTATGGCATTGTTTTTTGCAGCCGGGGCAAAAAACATACTGATATTCTTCGGTCTGAATGATGGTCCTGCATTGGAAACAGCAGCAGCTGCATTTCGTATTTATGCATTAAGCGTTGCTCTGGCAGGAGTGAATGTGGTAACGACATCTTTCTGGCAAACAATTGGAAAGACAAGGTATGCTTCCGGGTTATCTGTTTTACGTAACTTCATTCTCATGCTGGTGGCCGGATTTTTACTGATTGAGAAAAAGGGAATCGTAGGGCTTGCGCTTGTGTATGTGATAAGTGAGGGAGTTTGCCTGCTGCTGGTTTTTGCAATACAGATATTTGGAAAAATAAAAGATTACATAAAAGAAAAATACAGTTTTACCAACCGGGTTTTTGAGGAATATTATCCCATCGAGGAAGGCAGTATGGAAAAAATGTCCCAGAATCTGGAAGGGTTGTGCGATGAATGGGAACTTGATTTTAAACAGTCCTTCTTTATCCATCTGATCGTGGAGGAGCTGCTTCTGAATATTATGAAATTTGGTATCGGCGAAACAGATAAGAAATATTATGTATCCGTAAAAGTAATGGATAACAACGGTGAATGCATCCTGCGGATCCGGGACAATGTCAATTCCTACAATCCTTTCGACCTTCGCGGTGACGAGGTTGACCGTGCTGTAATGGAAATGATCAAGAAAAAGGCGAAGTATTATGAGTATCAGAGAAAGCTGGTGTTCAATTATCTTTATGTGACGATATAACTTGTTTTACATATGGCAACATGCTAAACTGAGTTTAAATAAATTACCAGATGGAGGTGACCACTCATGAGCCAGACTGTGTTTCTGGGAGAATAAGGATTCTGCTACCTTGATCACACGTTCCCGGTATTTGGAAAGACATTTGTACTTGATAAAAAGGTAAAGAAAGTCCGCCTGTATGCAACCGCATATGGTGTTTATGAAGTGGCAGAGCTGCTTGGGGCTGCACCGCAGGCGAAACCGCTTTATGACGCTGTTGTGAATGCACTGAATGCGAAATGTAAAAATAACAAATAACAGCTATTTATCCCACTTTTCTTTCCGATATTCCCCAGGTGTCACCTGGTAGTGCTTTTTGAAAGCTCTGCAAAAATAATCTACATTGTGAAAACCGGTTTCGGCTGAAATGGTGCTGACTTTTTTCTCTGTATGGGAGAGCAGAAGGGCAGCCTGTTTCAGCCGATAGTTTATTAGATAGTTAACCGGCGTGATGTGAAGATAGCTCCGAAAAAGATTTAAGGCAGAGCTTTTGCTGATCATAGACTGTGTAGCAATCTCATCCAGGGAAAGATTTCTTCTGTAATTTTCGTGAATAAACTGCATCATCAGCTGGAGCCTTGCGCGGTTTACAGAGAACTGTCCAGTGATTTCCGGTGAAGTGGAAAGGTCTGTATGTTCGTATATTTCCAGCCAGAGCTGCTGCATAAGGGCAGAGGTCAGAAGATGGCAGGAAGAACCGGAAGTCTGCGCAGAAAAAATCTGCTTCATAAGATCGAGAACTCTGGCCTGCCAGGAAATCTCTCTGCAAAAAATCCAAAAAGGAATATTCGATGTAACGATAGGCTTTACATAGTTCTGGTAGATATAGCTGTCTGTAGCTGCAAGGAAAGAGGGCATGCAGAGAAAGTTTGGGATGACAGCATCCACAGGAGAGGAAAAACGGTGAAGGAATTTGGAATTAATAAAAATGCCGCTGTCAGCTGGCAGCTCCAGCTGTTTTTCCCCAATCCATGCAGTTACGGTTCCGGATTGAATATACACAAATTCCAGCTCCGTATGCCAGTGCCAGTCTATGCAGTTAAAATCAAATTGGGCTAAATGCTCATAATAGTAGCGAAAGGGATAGTCCTGGCTTCCGTGGGGAATGGTCTCCATTAAATTTTCGTCGGTAATAATTTTGGTATATACGTTGGTTTCTTTCATATCTTGTTTATCCTCAAATCGAGACCTGGAGCCTGTTTGAAAATCATTCCCGCAATCTGCTCGTCCCACTTTGCGGTATATTTTGCAGAAAACCTTTTTCGAACCGCTCTGGGAAGTGCCCCGAAAAAATAGAAAATTAATGTTTTTACGATATTATACAATAAAAATCAGAAATAATCCAATGAAAAACACATTTAAATATAATATAATCCAATAAGACAAAAATCTTCTTTAAAGAAGAAAAAAGGAGAACCAATCATGCCAAATTACCAGAAAACCAAACGAGCCTGTTATATGGGCTTTATCACCCAGGCTATAGCAGCAAATTTTGCACCTTTGCTGTTTCTGAAATTTCACACAGATTATCATATTTCCCTTGGAAATATTGCACTGATCTCCACCTGCTTTTTCTTTACCCAGCTGCTGGTTGACTTGTTTTGTGCCCGATTTGTGGACAAAATCGGATATCGCGTGTGCATTGTAACCTCTGAGATCAGTTCCGCTTTAGGACTGGTGGGACTGGCATTTCTTCCGGAGCTTTTGCCAGATCCTTTTATGGGAATTATCATTAGTGTTATTGTTTATGCTGTTGGAAGCGGACTGATTGAAGTGCTGTGCAGTCCTATTATGGAAGCATGTCCTTTCAAAAATAAAGAAGCGACCATGAGTCTTCTTCATTCCTTCTACTGCTGGGGCTCTGTGGGAACCATTGCAGTTTCCACCCTGTTTTTCGCAGTTTTTGGAATGGACAGCTGGAAGTGGCTGGCAGTTTTGTGGGCAATCGTTCCGGCCGTTAATGTTTACAACTTTGCCACCTGTCCCATCGAACATCTGGTGGATGAAGGGGAAGGCATGAAAATCAGGGAACTGTTTCGTAAGCCTGTGTTCTGGATTGCCGTGTGTCTGATGGTGTGTTCAGGGGCATCAGAGCTGTCCATGTCCCAGTGGGCATCTGCCTATGCAGAGGCGGCACTTGGACTGTCAAAGACCATCGGAGACCTGGCCGGTCCCTGCATGTTTGCCATTACGATGGGAATCAGCCGTATGATCTTTGGAAAATACGGAGATAAAATGGACTTGATGAAATTTATGGCAGGATCCGGAATTTTATGCGTATTCTGCTATCTTCTTGCATCCCTGTCTTCTAATCCGGCAGCAGGACTGATTGGCTGTATTGTATGCGGATTTTCCGTTGGAATCATGTGGCCTGGAACCATCAGTATTTCCTCTAAGAAATTTCCAGCCGGCGGAACCGCCATGTTTGCCCTTCTTGCCATGGCAGGAGACCTTGGAGGCAGCATAGGCCCTGGAATCGTGGGGCGTGTTACACAGAATGCAGGAGATAATATCCGCGTGGGTATGGGCGTAGGACTGATTTTCCCAGTGGTGCTGCTGGTGATGATTTTTCTGCTGAAAAAGGTGAAAGTAGAGGAAAAATAACTGGTATTTGAAAATCTACAGAGGGTTTAGAACGTGTTTGAAAAAGGCTTTCTGCAAAAAAATTCCATAAAGCAGGGAGTACAGATGGTGGGAATGATTTTCAAACACGCTCTGAAATATAATAGGAAGGCTGAGGTATTATTTAAAACGGGTTGGCGTAAATTAAAGATAAGTATATTCTGAGTATGCATATGCTGCAAAATGGAGGAAATATGCCAGATCAGAAGCTGGATAATCTTTTGAACCTTGCGCTGGATGCCACAGAAGAGGAAAGAGAGAAATCCCGAAATCTGAATGTGGGGTATGAGAAGCAGACACGAAAGTGGGAAATTATTGTGAAGTATAGTGAAATGGGTGATTCTGTTGAGGCGTTGCTTGGTGGATCCGGAATTTCCGTGGTTCCTCTCCTTGGCGGGTATGCCATTGTGACGCTTCCTGAAAGTATGCTGGAAGAATATTCCCGACGTCCCCAGATAGAATTTATAGAAAAGCCCACCCGTCTGTATTTTGAAGATCTTTTTTCAAAAGAGGCAAGCTGTATTACCCAGGTACAGCGCGATGAACCGGGGAATCTGCAGCTGACAGGGCGCGGCGTGTTGATCGGAATTGTGGATTCGGGGTGGATTACAGGCATCCTGCATTTCTTACAGCAGATGGAAAGTCCAGGATTCTGCGTTTGTGGGATCAGAGCATTCCCGGTAATCCCCCGGAGGGCTATGCAACAGGAACTGAATATACCAATGAGGAAATTAATGAGGCGTTGTCCCTCTCTGTACAGGAGGGGCGGCGCCTTGTTCCGTCTGAAGATGTAAGCGGTCATGGAACCGCTGTGCTTGGAGTGGCAGCTGGCAGCGATTTTTCCCGTGGGGCAGTGAACCGGGGTGTGGCATATGAAAGTGACCTTCTGGTTGTAAAAATGGGAATTCCAAGACAGGATTCTTTTCCAAGAACTACAGAGCTGATGCAAGGCGTGGATTATCTGGTTCGGCAGGCCATACGGCTTGGAAGATCAATTGCGATCAATTTAAGCTTTGGAAATAATTATGGCTCACACAGAGGCGATTCTCTGCTGGAAACTTACCTGGACAATGTGTCCGGCATGGGGAAAAATGTGATCTGTGTAGGAATGGGCAACAATGGAAATGATGCTCTGCATACCGGAGGAAAGCTTTCGCCAGGTGAAATCCAGGAAATTGAACTTGGTGTTGGTGCCTTTGAGCCTACCTTAAATGTGCAGCTTTGGAAAAATTACGAAGATGAGATGGAAATCTATCTGGAACATCCAGCCGGGGAGCGTGTTGGCCCCCTTTTTGAAACACTGGGCGCCCAGCGTTGGCAGGCGGGAAATACGGAACTTCTGATTTATTATGGAAAACCGGCACCGTATCATGTGACGCAGGAGATTTATGTGGATTTTCTGCCGCAGGATGAGAAAACCCCCTATGTAGACAGCGGTGTGTGGAAAATAATCTTAGCAGCAAGAAATATAAAAAACGGGGAATATTTCCTGTGGCTTCCAGGTGGCAAAACGCTAAACCCAGGCACAGCCTTCTATCTTCCACGTCCTCAGGGAACCCTTACAATCCCTGCCACTGCCAGACGCGTGATCAGCGTCGGCGCCTACGACGCCCGTCAAAATACCTATGCTGATTTCTCTGGCCGCGGCTGTCGTGCCCTCCCCTATCCAAAACCCGACCTTGTCGCTCCCGGTGTTGATATCTATGCTCCCCGCTCTGGTGGAGGCTATGCATCCTTCACTGGCACTTCCTTTTCCACGCCTTTCGTTACCGGTGCAGCCGCCCTCCTTATGGAATGGGGAATCACCCGCCGAAAAGATCCCTACCTCTATGGCGAAAAACTAAAAGCCTATCTCCGTCGTGGTGCAAAAGCCTTGCAAGGATCGGAAAAGTTGCCAAATGACTTAATCGGGTGGGGGGAGGACGTTATAATAAGGTTACATTGAAGAAAGTCAGTAAAATCAAGTGTTTCCGTTCATTTTCCCAACACAGAAACGAAGCACTTTCACCATGATTTTGAAGAAAATCTGCCCGGGTTGGATTCAAAATGATATGGAAAGAAAGATTTGTAGCAATGACGTAACATGAACAGTTGGTTCTGTTACAGACAACAGTTTAAACGAAAGAGAGGTCATATGGATATGAAACTGACTTATACAAATGTAAATGGATACCTGATTCCGAATCTCACCTATAAATCCGGTGAGCAGATGGAGCGACTTGGCAAATATGGATTTCTTCGCAGAGATTATCTGAAGAACCATCGAAACTCAACGTATCAGGTGATGCTTTTACAGGATACGATTGGCGAGCATCTTCTGGAAGTGGACAAGGCAGCAAGAGAACGGGAAGAAGTAATCTTGGAGCAGTTGGAAGAAAAAGAACCACTGCCAGATAAGGAGAAAGATCAGATGGCATGGGTAAGAGCAGCTAATCAGCACAGAGCGATTGCAGAGGAGATTATCTTGAAAGAATTGATTTATGCATAAGAATTGCCAGTAACCAATCTGGCAGGTAACTGATAAAAATAGAATATTGTGAGTGAAGTAAGGCGTGAGTCATAAAATATGGCTTGCGTCTTTTTCTTTGTCTGAAAGGAAGTGATAAGTTTGAACAAGAAGTTTTTGAAGCATTATATGGAAACCAATCCGGAAGGGACAGCACAGACCTATATTTTTCTGGTGGACAATCAGGATATCGCATTGAATATTGTGATGTCAGGTTATCAGGCACTTTGTCTGGTGCAGGAAGATGATGGATATTATTTCAGTGCAGATTCTTTTATAGAGGAAATGAGATCTATTCAGTTTACTGGAAGCTGTCAGAGTGCCTATCATTATGTGACTGCCTGTACGGTGAAGTGGATGAATGATAAGTTACAGACATTTTTCAAAGACGCTGGTCTTGATGGAAAAGCGGGCTGGCAGTTGTTCAAAGAGAAGGAGTACCTTGGCAAACTGGATAATCAGAAAGAAGTTGAGAAATTACTGGAAAAGTATATTCTTCGGTTTGAGCGAGATCCGAAAGAAGAACCGGAACTGAGCCGTTTTCACTTATTTGATGCAAAAGGAAATGTGAAAGGTGTCCGGGATATGGAGATTGTAGATTACCTGGTGGAGAATGTTCAGTTTTTTGTGGTGGGAATCACACCGTATTATTATGAGCATGGTGTTTTCCTGGAAGACCATGATGGGGTAAGAATGAAATACCGTATCCAGAAGCTGATCTATCGTGACCAGGTACAGAGTGGAGTGATCAAAAGAATCTATAATCTGCTGATCGCACAGCCAAAAGTTCACCGAGAGGCATATGAACTAAATAAACAACCTGTGAGGTGGATCAACTTCAAAAATGGATATTATGATCCGGTTACGGGTGAAATGCTGGAACACAATCCGGATTATCTGACAATCAATCAGATTCCATTTCCCTATTATCCAGAGGATTGTGAGCAGGTGTTACAAGGTGGAGAAAATATCAAAAAGTATCTTGCATCGTCTCTTCCAAATAAAGAAGAACAGCAGACATTCTGGGAGTATTTTGGATACTGCATGACACAGGATACGCAGTTTCAGAAATTCCTTACACTGAAAGGAAATGGTGGAACCGGAAAGTCTGTGGCAGTATCACTGATCCAGTATGTGGTTGGAATCACCAATATGTCCAGCATTTCTTTACAGGATTTGAACAAACGATTCTATGCGACTGGAATGTACGGAAAGCTACTAAATGCCTGTGCGGATATTCCATGTAAAGCAATGGAGAACACAGATGTATTAAAGAAAGCAGTCGGTGAAGATACACTGATCTATGAGAAAAAGGGACAGGATGCAATCCATTTTCACTCTTATGCAAAGTTACTCTTTTCTACCAATGAAATGCCGCAGAATCTTGAGGATAAGTCGGATGCTTTTTATCGCAGACTACTGATTCTTGATATGAACCGGGTAGTAAAAAGTGGTGAAAAAGATCTGCACTTAAAGGAAAAGGTACAGGCAGAATCCGATTATGCAATTCATATGGCGATGATTGCATTGAAAAATCTGTACGAACAGGGAAAGTTCACGGAGAGCGAACACAGCAAAGAATGTGTAAGAGAAGTGCAACGGACGTCAGATAGTATCTGTGCTTTTATTGATGAGTCATTGGTGCATGCCAAAGGAAAACGTCTGAAACGAAGTGAAGTGTTCCATATGTATGAGGAATACTGCAAAGAGAATGGCCGACAGGGGCATGGTAAATCCAACTTTTTCAGGAACATGACAGATAAAGGTTTCCTTCTGAAGCAGTACAATGGTGAGTTTTATTATCAGGATATTGCAGTTAAGGAAGAAGATTTTTGTCCTGTAGATCCAGAAGAAAGAATACCTTTTGAAGAAACAGATACAGATTATAAACAGTTACAGTTAAATATGAATCAGGGAATTAAGGGCATTTAGGGCAAAATAAGCAAAAAGAAATGTTACCGGAGCAGGAGAAATAACAAAGATAGCTGCCAGAGTACATAAAATTTTGCTTTTTTTACACTGACTGCCCCTTTTTCATGTATCAATGTTCTAGCTGATACAAATATAGGTTTTTCCCGAATTTGGGAAAAAGTAAAAAAATAAAAATTAAGAAAGTGTGAGGTATGATTATGAGAATGATGAAAAACAACAATAATGAGACAGTTATGGTGATCGGGATTGATCATGGGTATGGAAACATGAAAACAGCCACCAGATGCTTTCCAGCCGGTGTAGCCAGATATGACAAGGAGCCAATCTTCCAGAATAATCTTCTTGTTTACAATGGCATGTATTACCAGATCGGAGAGGAACACAAGGAGTTCTGTGCAGAGAAAACGCAGGACGAGGACTATTATGTGCTGACACTGGTAGCTGTCGCAAGGGAACTGGATGGGAAAGGTATGAATCGGGCAAAGGTACACATTGCAGCCGGACTTCCACTTACCTGGGTAGCTACACAGAAAGAAGATTTCCAGAAATATCTTCTCCAGAATGAATGTGTGGATTTTACATTCCGCAATAAAGAATATCATGTGGAGTTTGCAGGAGCTGATATTTACCCACAGGGATTTGCAGCAGCCTTTTACCGTTTACAGGATTTCAAAGGAATCAACATGCTTGTGGATATTGGAAACGGGACTATGAACATCATGTATATCAATAATTCCCGTCCATTAGAGAAGAAATGCTTTACAGAGAAATATGGAACGCACCAGTGTGTGCTTGCAGTCAGGGAATCTTTGTTGAAAGAACTGGGAACAGTGGTGGATGATCTGGTGATTGAGCAGGTGATCCGTACCGGGACAGCAGATATTGGTGAGAAATATCTGACAGTCATTCGTAAAGCTGCCGGAGATTATACGAAAGAAATTTTCCATAAGCTGAGGGAACGGGAATACAATCCAGAACTGATGCGTCTGTATGTGGTCGGCGGTGGCGGTTGTATGATCCAGAATTATGGAGAATATGACAAGAGCCGGGTGACAATTGTACGGGACATCTGTGCCACAGCGAAAGGCTATGAAGTAATGACCGTAAGGAAAATCCAGAGAAACGGAGGGATGCTTGTATGAGAAAAGAACGGAAAATCATCAACACAAATATCCGTTTGAACCTTTGTGATGAACAGGACAGGCAGGCATGGGAATATTTGCAGACGATGGACAGGGAAAAATATAAATCGTACACCAGAGCAGTTGTAGTAGCTTTGAATGATTATTTTTCTAGAGAGTACAGGAATGAAGCAGATCCGTATCTGGAAACCAGAGAAAAGGAAGATGCGTTTTTGGAAAGAGTGGAAACAGCTGTCCGGGATGGAGTGAAAGAATCCGTTCCGATGGCTATAGCGAAGAATCTGATGGAAATGCTTGTACCGTTTGTAAAAGAATCGGTAGGAGAAATTAATCTGCTGGACAGAACACTAACAATGGAGAAAACGGATGGAGAGATCGCAGAAGATAATCTGGACTGGGAGAAAGAAGCTGATATGGATGCAGCACTGGATTTTGCGGACAGTTTTTAGATGGTTATGAAATAGCAGTAACAGGAAAATAGACTGACAGTAAGGAATAGCTTTACAAAAACAGAATAGCAGAAAAAGACAATGGCAGTGATGGCATTTCAGACATTATGAATTGGAGAAATGTTTATGACTGCTATTTTTATGTCTTTTAGCAGAAATGGAAAGAGATCCAGAAAAAGAAAGACAGAAATAACAGGAAAATATAACAGAAAAGCGCTGGCAGATGGGTGGATGGAACAAGCAAGGCGAAGAAAAGAATAGAGTGCCGGATACGGCACATGATTGTCCGATACTTCGCATCGGAGTGATGCATGAACAGCCTGTTTCAGAAAGAGAAAATCTATCGAAATGGGAGCTTTTCTATTTCTTCCACAGTCTGTTCCTGCACCACAAAACCACCGTCATCTACATTTAGGGTTGATAATGCAGTGGGGGAAATGTTGCTTGGCTGGTATCGGTTCAGTGGTGGGGAGATGACAGGCAAGTTTCGCAAAGTGGCAAGCCACTCTGCACCGGAGACAGCCTTTGGGCTGTTCCTAAACTTGCCAGAGGCTCCGCCCCTTGGAACCCCGGCACGTCAATAGCGTAAGTATTCCTGCGAAATGTCCACCGGACATTCCTACGGAATACTTACTGATTGACTAGGACTTGTCTCCGCTACCGCTCCGGTCGGTGCAAAGCTGACGTCACTGGACGTCATGCACCCTGCACCTGTATAAGAGAGCGTTGCACTCTCTTATAAATCTCCTGCCAATATACACTAAAACGTTGTGTCTGTTAATAAAGAATGAAAAATCAGGCAAAGAAAGGAGACAAAAGCCTATGAGAAAACGAAATCATACAGTAACCATACGAATGAATAAAGCAGAATATGAGCTACTTCAAAGCAAAGTAAAGGAATCTGGAAGAACACAACAGGAAGTTGTAATAAAAGCAATCGCAGATTTGAAGATAGCTTCTACAGCGGAAGTGGAAGAACTAAAAAGATTGAACCAGATGTTTGCAGATATTATCAGTCAGCTCCGGGGAGCTACTACAAATATCAATCAGATTGCAAGAAAGCTGCATACAGATGGAGAAGTTCCAAATGACAGTACGCTGTATTTCCTCAATAAAAATATTCTTAAGTACCGGAAGGAGAGTGAAAAGATATGGCTATTAATAAGACGATTAATAAGCGGACAAATACACATGGAGCAATGAGAAACTGCATCGAATATGTTTTGCGACAGGACAAGACCAACGAATTATTTACCTGTGTAACAGGCCCGTACTGTCATGACGAGATTAATTATGATCTGGTGTACAGAACCTTTCTGGAAGAAAAGAAGATGTGGGATAAAGATTCTGGGAGAATGTACGCTCACAACATTATTTCCTGGCATAAAGACGAGCAGATTACTCCGGAGCAGGCATTAGAATTTGGAAAAGAGTTTGCAGAAAATTGGTTCAGTGGATTCCAGACTTTAGTGGCTGTGCATAAGGATAAAGACCATATCCACTGCCATCTGGTGACTAATTCAGTGAGTTATGAAGATGGGAGAAAGCTGCATAATACCAGAAAAGATCTGGAACGTATGAAACAGCTTACCAACAGATGTGCCGGGAACGTGGACTGACAGTTGCCGAGAAAGGAAAGCACTTTGATGGATGCCAGATTGAAAAAGGGGAAGTCATTGCGTGGAGCAAAGATAAATATAACCTGTTCCGTCAACAGGTAAAGGACAGTTTTGCAGCGGACTGTGCAATGGCGGTATTAAAGGCACTGGAAAATTGTATCAGCAAAGAAAAGTTTATAGAAAAAATGAAACAGTTTGGATGGAACGTAAACTGGACAGATAAACGGAAGCACATCACATTTCAGAATCAGGATGGGAAGAAGGTGCGAGACAGCAATCTGTCAAAAACATTTCATTTGGATATCAGCAAGGAGGGACTAGAGAATGAATTTAATGGAAATAGGGAAAAATCCAGAGTTGCAGCCGACAGAGACAGCAGAGCAGACGAAGAACTCAGAAACTATTACAGAGAGCTTGAAGCAGCCATCAAAGACGCCAGAGGAATCGCCGATCAAACTCAAAGTGGAGAGGGATATTCTCGTACAGAGTTTCGAGAAAGCGAAAGCGTTCATGCGAACACAGAAAAAGCAGATCCAGACACTGGAAGAAGAGAAACAGACGATCTTATCCGACAGGCAGAGATTGCGAGAAGAAGTTCGGAAATCAACCGTAGAAATTCAGCGTCTAACAACAGAACTGTCCGAAACGCAGAAGCTGAATCAATCGCTTCAGCAGAGCAACGACGATCTGAGGAACAGGAATGGTTTGAAGAGCAGGAGCGAGCAAGAGCAGCTCGAAGAAGAAATAAGAGACGTTCGGGACCAGAACTCTAAACTTCAGATACAGGTGAATAAATCATCTGTTGAAGCAGTAGATGAAGCACAGAAGAAACAGAAAGAAGCAGAGAAAAAGATGGAACAGGCAGAAACAAAGGCCCGTAACGAAAAGAAACGGGCAGAGCTGGAAATCCGTAAAGCGAAAAAAGAAGTAAAAGCCAGAACCGAAAAAATGAGGGATACGGAATATTTTTGGGGAATGGGATACATTACGGTAATCCTGTTTGCAATTATACAGAACGGTGCTTTTCAAAATGATTTCATAGATTTTTTCAGGACTCCATTCATGTGGTATTTTCAATTTTGTGAATGGTTGGCACATCCAACCTATGATAACGGATTTAACCAGAAAATAGCATATACATGTGGAGAAGCATGGGTTATCAGAATTCTGGCAATCGTAGCTGTCCTTCTCATAGTGGTAATTATAATGGCGATAATTATGGAAATAATAAAGAAATACAAAAAAATGTGGGATAAAATTTCACAGATGTTTTTAATCGGAAGTCTTTCGGGGATAGCAGTACTTGGAGATGTAATTAGAGAATATCTGCCAGTGAATTTGATTTTGACATTTGGATTTATCAATGTGGGAATCATGTTGCTTAAAATATATTTTCAAAAGAAGTTTGAAGAGAAAAGCCTGTATGCTGATAATCACTATGATTAGGAAAATACAAAAGCCGATAACCACAGTTCAAGAACTGTGTATTATCGGCTCTGCGGCTGTGCGTCTGGCGTTTTAATAGCAGTTATATGGAATTGTTCAATGTCGATTAGGCATTCGCTTTTGCACTTCGACAAAAGAGTGGAAAATTTTTTTACTGGCTCATTTTCTCAGATTTTGTCGCGTGTTTTATTTCCGTAGACAGGGAAATGCACCCACTCGACACTTACTTTTATTTGAGCCTCTACTTTTTATTTTTTCCTTGAATATCCTATAACACTAACAAAATACGATGCAACTACTATACCCAAAACAAAAATAGCAATCAACATAGAATTTTTAACCAAATTTTGAGTAACGTATTTCATATCTTTTGATATTTTACTTACGAAAAAGATAACGAGAAGTGTGCAAATCATTCTCACATACTGAACACTCATATAGCCAAACCACTGTGCTATTGCTAAACATATAGAACACCATAAAACAGGTAATGCTATTGCAATGGCGATAGAAAAACCAAACTGGCTAAGCGTAAAATTATGATAAACCACATAACGAATGATATAAATGATAACTGTACCCATTATACTAATCGGAACAAGAAGCAAGCTAGTCAAATACTTACTGAAAATGATTTGGTACTTACTCAGCGGCAAGGTTAATTCATATTGTTTCCATGAAGTCAATCCATCATAGGTCATGGTCATCATTAAGTGCATACCGATAAAAAGTGAAAAAAAAGCCGATGACATAATTGAGTAAACTTCATTCTCTCCGAAGAATGAAATTGCTATTACAAAAAAATACATTACAAAAATGACTTTTTTATTCATTTTCTTCATAAGCAATAAATCCTTAAAAACCAATCCTTTCATTTGACACCTCCTTTGATATAGAACAGCATAATGTCCTCAATAGAAGCATTATCAATAATTAGATTTTGGTATCTTTTTTTTGCAGCTACTTTGTCATGTATTAAGCATTCCACGCTAAGATTTGTTTCTCGACAACATACATAGTCATCTGGTGAAACAGTATTAAATTCTGATTTTTTACAGCGTATAATTCCATAATTATAAATGAGGTCATCTTTCTTTTCCTCAAAAATAATTTTTCCATTATGAATCAGAATTACATAGTCAGCAACCTTTTGTATGTCAGAGGTTATATGTGTAGAGAACAAAATAGAGTGTTCTTCATCTTGAATAAATTCTAAAAAAATGTCCAAAATTTCATCTCGTACAACAGGATCTAACCCTGTTGTTGCTTCGTCTAAAATCAAAATCTGGGGTCTATGCGATAGTGCACAAATAATTGACAATTTCATCTTCATACCTTTTGAAAGTTGCCCTATTGATTTATTTAATGGAACATCAAGGCGTTTCATATATTCTTCAAACAAATTCATATCCCATGTTTTATAAGATCCCGAAAGGATTTGGGCAATATCTTTTGCATTTAAGACGGAATGGAATTTACATTCGTCAAAAACAACACCAATGTTTTCTTTATGCAAATAAGAATGATTTTGTTTACCCAATATTCTTATTTCACCCGCATCCAACTTCAACTGGTCTAAAATTAAATTGATAGTTGTACTTTTTCCAGCACCATTTTCTCCTATGAAACCCACAATACGTCCTGTAGGAACTGTAAATGAAATATGATCTAACATAAAATCATCAAATTTTTTAGTCACATTTTTTACAACAATACTGTTCTGTTCCATAATTCCACCTCTCATTCTTCAAAAAATAGTTTTAGAATATTAGCCATTTGCTCATAGCTGATACCATGGGTACGACCGATTATAGCAACCTTTTCTAAAAGTTCTTCCGCTATTCGTAGTTGTTCTTCTTGAATAAATTCTTTATTTGGTGATGCAACAAAACTACCTTTTCCCGATACGGTTTCGATAAACCCATCTCGAGTTAAATCTTCGTAAGCTCGTTGAACAGTAATAACACTTATATGCAGGTCTTTTGCCAGTGCACGCATGGAAGGCAGGGCTTCTCCGGCAAATAGGGTACCATTCATGATTAAACTCTTGATCTGCATAGCAATTTGTTCATAAATAGGTTTATCACTACTATTACTTATGATAATTTCCATTCTAATTTCCTCTCACCACCTTCCGATATATGCGTACTTATACGATATGTACAGTGTATATGATAGTGTCAGAAATGTCAATAAAGTAATCCTACAATTCATTAAAATATACCATATAAAGTTTTCAAAAAATCAGCGTAATCCAACCTGTCAACCGGCATAACAAGGTTATTTCTTTGTGCAAATCAGCACGATAATGATAGGATGAGCGATGATAAATTAAGAACTTCTGGCTCCATGGAACGAAATTGTCAAAGCTGAAATCGAACGTCGTGCAAACGAATCAAATCAATCATATGTGAATTGTCAAGGGGCTCTGGCTGCTGAAAAGTAGTCGGGGATTTTTTCTATCATACCTAAAAATTAAGCGCTTATCATATATTCAGATTGGCAGTGAAGTAGTTGCTAAAGAATATCCAAATAGACGGGAATATGCTGTGAAGAATACATATAGTAGAAGAGCATTAGATTAAAAAAAGAATAGCTCCCCATTATTGGAATATTTTCCAGTTTTGGAGAGCATTGTATTTGCTATATTCGCCATTTTTTCTTAGGTTCATATTTCCCACACCCGTCACAGGTCTGTGGCCAGTTGATTTTCCATTCAAAATATTCATCTCTGGTAATCTCACCAGATCTCAGTTCTTCTTTTCTGAGAACCCATTCTTTCATAAATTCATTCAGAACCCCATAATTAAACCACATGCCGACAGGTGGATGAGCTGGCCAGCTATCAGAATCATGATAACGGACAGCAGTATCCTCATTAGAATTGCATTTTTCACCCGGATAAGTTTCTAATTGAAAGAGATTGATAGCTGCCGGGTTAAATTCATCAATCCAGAACAGAATTTCCATAAGTTCCGAAGCATCCATAGTAGTAGGTTCGTGCAGTGCCAGCGGATTCACGTCCAGAATCTTAGCCATTTCACTTACCAGATCTTTGCGGGGAACCCGGTAATTCGTTTCGTATTGGGCAAGGCGGTTTGCACCTTTATCGCCCCAGCCGAGGGCAGCACCAAGTTCTGCCTGTGTCATATTCCGGAATGTCCGGATTTTTTTTATTTTATCACCGATTGTCATATCAGATTTCCAACTTTCTTTTTGATAAAGCCATTTTACTACCAAAAACAAGGAATGTAAACAGAAAGATTCGCATTGAAGCGAACAAAATACTTGACATTCGCATAAAAGCGAATTAAAATGACAGTACAATAAAGGTTCGCATGAAAGCGAATGTACAGATAAGGATAAATATTTTTTTGTAAATTATTGCAAAATGAGGTTGGTAAAATCCTTCTGTCAGGCTTTATTAGTGAGAGGATTTTTTTGAAGAGAACAACATTTTGGTGTTTCCAGGCTGTAATAAGTGAAAGGATATTCAAAAAAATCTCTTTTGTACCTTGAAAATTACATGAGCTGTATAATCTGATTCCACAGATGCCATAACCCTGTAAATGATTTTACGGGCGAGCGTCGAAGATACTCCGGAAACGCTGGTAAGTTTGCGAAGAAGCTGCCAGCATTCAGAAATATTCTGATAGAGGTTGGACGTAACGCTGACAACAGATTATACGAATGGAAGCCAATACGCTGAACAGAATACAAAATGCTATAGATATCTGGATAACTGGAGAAAAGAGGAAGAAAGTTAAGGTGATGCGGTTGAGAAAATTGTAGGTATAGGACGACTTATAAAAAGAATATGTTGGAAAAGAGGTGAGCATCATGGTGAATCAGTCAGTAATAGATTCCAGTGTTGATCTGGAGCAGTTAAAGGACATTGAAGATTTAATTCCTGATATGGATAAAGCTATTTCTGAGAAAGTGGAAACTTTTCTGGATAAATCCGGCGATCAACCGTATGCTCACATGAATGAAGGGTATGTGGTGGTCGTGGAAATGACCGGAGAAATGGATGCCACAGATGCCATTAGTGATTATCTTAGAAAAAGAACGGAGTTGATGTATTAGATGCAAGTCTTGAAAAAATATCTTGCGAAGCTACAGATGTTATGTTAATGTGAGGTCAGGGAAAATGAACGTGATACATGGTTTCTGACTTCAAATTCAATGGAATAAGTAAGTTGGGAGCGATGTAAAATGGAACAGATGCAAATGAATATGCCAGATATATACGATGCTGCATTGTATCTTCGATTATCGAAAGATGATATGGAAGAGGGCGGTGCGAAGTCAGAGAGCAACAGCATTGCAAATCAGAGAGAGTTACTTCGGAGCTTTGTAAAAAGCCAGCCGGATATTCAGATCTTTGATATATATGTGGATGACGGATACTCAGGAGGAAATTTTGACCGACCTGAGTTTAAACGAATGACAACTGATATAGAAGCTGGAAAAGTAAACTGTGTGATTGTAAAAGACTTATCCAGATTCGGAAGAGAATATATAGAAGCCGGGCGATGGATCGAAAAGACCTACCCGGCTTTAAATGTGCGTTTCATTTCAGTTACAGACCAGTTTGACAGTAAAACAGCAGATTTTTCAGAGAAGTCATTTGTAGTTCCAATCAAAAATTTTGTAAATGAAAGCTATTGCCGGGACATTTCCGGTAAAGTGCGAAGCCATCAGAAAATCAAACGTGAGAAAGGTGAATTTATTGGAGCATTTGCACCGTATGGTACTGCAAAGATTCGGAGAATAAGAACTGTCTGGTGATTGATTCTTATGCAGCGGATATTGTAAGAAAAATATTTTCATGGAAAATTGATGGGTTCAGTCTTGGAGCAATCGCAGAAAAACTGAATGTACGTCATGTGCAGTCGCCAAAAGAATATAAAAAGGCAAATGGTGAAAATTACAATTCCGGATTCCATAGTTCAGATACACCAAAATGGTCGGCAGTGCAGATCAAAAGGATTCTGACCAACGAGGTTTACATTGGAAACATGGTACAGGGCAAGCAGGAACGAATCAGCTATAAAGTAAAGCAACGCCTAGATAAGCCAGAATCAGAGTGGGTGAAAGTAGAAAATACGCATCCGGCAATTATCAGGCAGAATGATTTTGATGTGGTTCAGAAGCTGCTTCAATATGATGGCAGGGCATCGAAAACATCAGACAGTGCAAACTTTTTTTCGGGATTTGTGTTTTGCGGAGATTGCAAGACACCGATGATACGCAGGGTAAATCAGTATAGGGGGAAGAAAAAATCCTTTTATATCTGCCAGACAAAGAATAAAGGTGGAGATTGCACCAGACATAGTATTCCGGAAGAGGTGCTGAAAAGAATTGTGCTGAAAGAGATTCAGGCATATACGGCACTTTTTATAGACTATCAGATGATTATGGAAGAACTTTGTGAGATGCAAGTCAGCTACGATCAGGTAATTGGTTATGATACACAGATTAGTAAGTTACAGGAAGAATATAACCGATATTACAGTCTGAAAGCATCTTTGGGTGATGACTTGAAAGAGGGACTGATCAGCAAAGAGGAGTTTGATGATTTTCGGGAAAGTTACGGAAGAAAATGTGAAGAACTGGAGCAGATGATTGAAAATCAGAAAAAGCTGGTAAAGCAAATGTTTGAGGGTGGAGTGTCTGCAACTGTTCAGTTGGAGGACTGGAAGAAATCACTGGAAATCAAAGAACTGGATCGCACATTGTTGGCACTGACCGTAGATAAAATCTATATTTATGAAAATAAGCAAATTAAAATTCACATCCGTTATCAGGATATGATTGAGAAAATGAAAGTTATAAGACGGTTTTATGCAGAACACCGGACAGAGTGCAGGAAAGAGGTGGGATAAATGGCAAGGACAGCAAAAAGATATAAGAAAAACACAGAGAAGAAAGTTCTTGGGATCCCGGTATGTATGGCTGCAATTTATGCCAGATTATCCGTAGACAGTGATGAAAAAAAGTCAGAATCTATTGAAACACAGGTTACGCTGATAAAAGAATTCATTCAGAAGCACAATGAAAATCCAGACAGAGAGTATGAGATTGCTGTATATGACATATATTCTGATTTGGGAAAAACCGGAACAAATTTTGACAGACCGGGATTTGAGCGGATGATGAATGATGTCAGGGCAGGTAAAATAAACTGTATTCTGGTAAAGGATTTCTCACGATTTGGAAGAAATTACATTGAAACTGGTAACTATCTGGAAAAGATTTTTCCTTTTATGAAAGTGCGGTTTATTTCTGTATGTGACAACTACGATTCATTTGCACCGGGTGCTAAGAATCAGGAGTTATCCATGAATATCAAGAATCTGGTGAATGATGCTTACGCAAAAGACATTTCTGCAAAAGAACGGGCTGCGAAACGTATTGCACAGAAAAATGGTGAATATGTGGGATCTACAGCTCCATACGGATATCGTGTGGAAAAGGTAAATGGGATTTATAAGTTGATGGTGGAACCGGAATCTGCAAAGATTGTTCGTAGGATTTTTGAAGAATATGCTTCTGGAGATAGTATACAGAGTATTATTGACAGGCTGTTTGAAGATGGGGTACATCGGATTTCGGACTATAACCAATATCATCATGTGTACTGTCAGGACGGAGAGAATCTTCATCAGTGGGGAAATTCTTCGATACGTGCGGTTTTAAATCGAAATAATTATTATGGTGATCTGGTTCAGAGAAAATACGAATCAAGATTTCAAAGAGGGGAAAAATGGTGTGACATACTGGATGAAAGTCAGTGGATTATTACGCCAAATGCCCATGAAGCGATTATCAGTCGAGAATTGTTTGACAAAGCACAGGTCAGGTTAAAAGCAGCACAACAGAAAGCAGCAAAAACTACAGCAGGATGGGAAGAGGATGAAAGAGCATTTTACAATGTATTCTATTGTGGAGATTGTAAGCGAAAAATGTGCACACGCAGATACGGAAATGATGTGCTTTACTTTTGCAATGCTGCCCAGTATCGGGATGAAAGGAAATGCAGTCATAAATCTATTTCCGAAGGAAAACTGCAGAAAATTGTCCGTTCGGAGCTGACCAGACAGTTTCAGTTATCCGACTTACGGAAAAAGGATATGTCTGCTATAAGCAGTGCAGTCTTTCTTGCCAAAATCAAAGAAATTCAAGCAGAGATCAGGAAACTGGATGCAGATATGGAAAAACGTTCAGAAAAACTGGCACAGGCATTCATGCAATATAAAGAGGGTGAACTTTCCAAAGAAGCCTATATAGAAATGAAAGATGACCGTAATAACTGGAAAGTATCTGCGAAGAGAGAAAGAGAACTCTGGAGCATACCATACAAAAGCTGGAAAAACAGCAGAAAGAAGAAGCCAGATTTTTACGAAGTCTGCTGGAACTGGATGGGACAACCAGAATCAATGCGGAACTTGCGGAGAGCTTGATTGAAAGTATGTATCTATATGGTGATGGCAGACTGGAAATCAACTTCGGGTTTAAGGGGGCGGTAGAATATGAGTGATCAGAAACTGATTATTGGATATTATCGTCTTTCCATGGAAGATGATTCAGAGGGAGAAAGTAACAGCATTATCAATCAGAGAAAACTGGTAAAAGATTATATTTCCAATATCCCGGAACTGGCTTCTATGCCATTTCAGGAGTTCTACGACGACGGGTATTCTGGTTCCAGTATGGATCGTCCGGCAATTAAGCAGGTTTTGGAATTTGCCAGAGAGAACAAAGTACAGTGTATTGTGGTAAAAGATTTTTCACGTTTTGCCAGAAACTATATTGAGATGGGAACTTATCTGGAACAGATTTTTCCATTCCTGGGAGTACGATTCATTTCTATCTCAGACCGATATGATTCTAAAGATTATAAGGGAAAGAGTTCGGATATTGAAGTACAGTTTAAAGGACTGATAGCAGATTTTTATGTGAAAGACCAGTCCGTAAAGGTAAAAGCGGCAGTCAGTACCAGACGAGAGCAAGGCGAATATTGCTGTGGCTCTGCACCTTATGGGTATCGAATCAATCCTGAAAATAAGAAAGAACTGGTGATTGTAGAGGACGAAGCAGAAGTAATCCGTAGAGTATTTGAATTAACCAATCAGCGGTATTCCAAGATGGAGATTTGTCGGTTATTTAATGAAGAGGGGGTACTGACTCCCTTGCAGTCCATGAGCAGACGACAGAAATCAGACAGCAAGAAAGCTGCTTCAAGAGGATTGCAGTGGACAAGTGATATGATACGGAAGATTGTGGATGATAAGACTTATATAGGCTGTATGGTCTATGGAAAGACAAAGATTCCAGATCCCGGAACAGGGAAAGAAGTACCAGTGCCGAGAAATCAGTGGAAAGTGATGGAAAATCACCATGAGCCGATCGTATCAAAAGAAGTTTTTGAAAAAGCACAGTCCCTGCAGATCAGATACACCAAGAAAAGCAAATTCGACAGGGAAACAACACTGTTAGGTGGCTATGTGAAGTGTGGAAATTGTCGCAGAAGCTTGACTTCAAGCAGTCCGGTTCATGGTCATATCCTTTATAGCTGTGCTTACAGTAAAGGAAAAGAAGATACAGGATGTTTTGCCGGGAAAGCGGATAACAAAATGCTGGAGTATATCGTGCTGGCAGAAATAAAGGCTTACTTACGTCAGAATATCAGCCAAGAACAGATGCAGCAATCTATGAGAAAACAGCATGAGGACAGTATAGAAGCCTATAAGATGGAAAGTGCAGACTGCGAAAAACGTCAGGAGCAGATAAAGATTCAGAACCGACAGAACTATGAGAAGTATCACGAGGGACAGATGAACCAGAAACAGTTCATGGAGCAAAGATGCAGCTGGAAGAAGAAAAAGAACGACTGCAGAAGCGTGTGCAGGAGTTGGCTGAGTTGATAAACGCTGAGAAAGACATCCTGATGAAAAAGAATGTTCCGGTGGAGCAAATGTTGAAGTATTTAGGCTATGAGAAGCTAACACGAGAAATGCTGGAAGAATATGTGTCCGGAATATATGTGTATGATGATGGGAGAGTGGAGGTAGAGTGGGGATGAAAAAATACTAGTTATGTTTATTTTAAGAAGCCTTGAGTGATTGATTTTTAAAGGCGGGATTGTTATAATTGTTTCTATAAAAAGTGCAAAAGAGAGATTGAAAAGGGTGAAATGTAACAATGGATAGGATATTGATGTTTGATCATAATATTAAAGATATAGGATTGTATACACGACCATCAACTCAAGGGGATGAGTTGGATTTGGTTGAAGATTTTATTGAATATTATATTCATAATTTTTTAAAAAGCAATAAAACAAACAATTTAGCTATATTTGTAGAACCTAAAGTTGCATCCGGATTTCCTGACATTGTATTTGCATCATATTCACCTAAAATATTGGAGAATTGGTCTGAACAAAGAGAAAATCTGGAAACGAATGATTTAAAAGTGTTATCTCAGTTATTGATGACTAAAGGAAGTACAGGAAGTGAATTGATAACAAGACTTAAGATGCCAGAAAAAGATACAATTCAGGCCATAGAAAAATTACTAGATGCACATATGATTATACGTGATCACGGCTTATGGAAACCAGTAGACATCAAAAAGATATATAATATAAAAAAATTGATTTCAGTGGAAGCTAAAATGACGGATATAAAGAAAGTTGCTGAACAGTCTCTTATTAATACATGGTTTGCATCACAATCATATGCATTAACAAGTACTTCAAATCCGCAAAGTAGTACGATTAAAAAGTTTGAAAGACAAGGCACAGGTTTGTATTGTAAGAAGAGAAGTTTTAGAAAAATAGTAGAAGCAAAGAAATTAGCATCACCGTCAAGTTATCAGTCTTTACAGTTTAATGAATGGATTGGAAGGACTGTTGCCCATTTAAGTTAGGAGAAATGAGAGATGAAAAAATTTCAAGAAATGTGTCAAGAAGAATTTGAAAAAATTGAATTGATGGCACGTGGTGGACAGAAGATTGTATTTGATGGAGTTCACAACTCATATGGAGAAACTGTTATTAAATTATATTTTCAGCTTAACGATCCCAGGTCTCTTAGGGAAATACAAATAGAAAGAGATTTAAACTTATCCATGGTACCTAAAATATATGAAACTGGAACCATAGAGTATGAGGGAACAGAGACATTATATATTATTGAGCAAAAAGTAAAAGGAACAGAATTACGGAAGGTGCTTGAAAGTGGCAAGAGATTTTCTTTAGAGGAAGCAGTGACATTTTTGGAACAGGGGTTAGAGTTTATTGCTTGTATAGAGAATAAAGGTATTGTGCATAGAGATATTAAACCGGAAAATATTATACGAGCAGATGATGGTAGAATATTTTTTCTGGATTTTGGAATTGCAAGGATATTGGGAGCAGATTCATTGACAAGAACAGGTGCAATGATGGGTCCGCATACACCTGGATATGCTGCGCCTGAGCAATTTAATAATTTAAAAAAGGAAATTGATTCTCGAGCAGATATTTTTTCACTAGGAGTTGTTACCTATGAATGTATTACAGGAAAAAATCCATTTAGAGAAGGCTCTATAAATGCACTTGAAGTCTTACAAAAGACAGAAACTATTACACCTGTACAGTATTCAATCAAAGGGGATACTCAAAGTCAGTTTATGGCATTATTAGGGGCAATGATGGGAAAATATCCTTCTAGAAGACCTAGGACTGCTAAGCAAGCAATAGATTGGTTAAAAGTAGCTAAAAAGACATTTGTTTATGAATAGAAGGGGTTAAAGAATGGAACTTTTTATACAAATGGGACATAATATGCAAGCGTTAGCTCTCGAGCATTTAGAAGAGTTTGATGGTGGAACTATTATCATTAGCCCTATGAACATTTTGCCCAATAAGGTAAAAGGTTATGCAACTAGGGTGCATAAGAAAAAAGGGAAAGTACTTGTTGATCCACAATTGTATTATCCTAGACAATATCAAAAAAAATTGTCTCAGTATGCATATTGGCCGAAGAGTGATATTACATCATTGGAAATGGGACAATTTGATACGGTAGTAGAAGAACTATCAAAATTAAATAACGAAGTTGAGGCAGAAGCGTTTTTGTTGCCTTCCATTACTGCTAAGAAAATAGACGATTTATGGAATAAAATACAGAAAATAATAATAGAAAGTGCAAAAAAATATGCACCTGATATGAAGTATATACACACAATTTCATTGAGTAGTGATGTACTTAATGATGAAAGCCAGATTGAACGGGTGATAGAGTATGTTGAAGAATGGGATGTAGAAGGTGTATATATTGTATGCGAACATCCGGAACGATATTATTTGGTGGATCGACCATTGTGGGTGTCTAATATTATGTCATTAGTAGCAGGAATTAAGAGACAGCGGAAGATGACGATTGTGGGTTATGCAAGTCATCAATTATTATGTATGGCATTAGCAAAATGTGATGCAATTGCATCAGGAAATTTTTTGAATTTAAGATGGTTTCAGCCAGAACATTTTGAAACAATAGATGATAAACAGCCTAGCCGTCGAGCGGTATGGTATTATTGTCCACAAGCATTATCAGAGTATAAAATTCCTTTTTTAGACATTGCAAAACGTATGGACCTATTAGATAGAATTGAACCTCCAGTAACGATGAAAAATAAATATAGTGAAATGTTGTTCAATGGAAGTTTACCATCATCAACAGGTTTTGGCGAAAAAGAAGCATTTAGGCATTATCTTTATTGTCTTCATAAACAATGTCAAAATAGTGTTCTGGAAACCTATGCTGAAACAAAAAATTTACATGTTTTAATGTTGGAAACAGCTGAACAATTATTATCGGGGTTAGGAAAAAAAGGAATTAAAGGGCAAGATCGAGATTTTACTGAAATTTTGGATGTAAATAGAGCAGCTATTTCAGCTTTCGATATGGCTTATCATTTTCCGCTTTCACAAGAATGGAATGATTTATAAAAAATCGTTATGCGGAGAATGATATTTGTAGCAATGACATAACATCCTCCCCACCTACTTTGTGACAATTATATAACGTCCTCTATACAGAAATATGCGGTTTTAAGCCATTTTTGTGGCAAAAAAGCCGCATATTTTTTGTAGCAATGACTTGACATCCTCGGGACGGCTCTGTTTGGAAAGTAGCCTGCCAGAATAGGATAATTAATGTACAAGATGTAGCAATTTAAAGTGTCCCAATCTGAACATTTTAAAAAGCAGGTCGGATTATTGACTTTTACACCAAGTGTTTCCGAATGGATTAATAAAACGAATGCCATAAAACTACCGTTTATGTAAAAAAAGAACCGTTTATGTAAAATACAACAGAATCTGCTGAAATCTGATAGAATACTCCTGAAAATAACAAAGGGAGGAAATGATTATGACAGGATTTTTAGTAAATTTACTGAGCCCGGTTTTCAGCAGTCTCGGTGTAAGTCAGGCTGACCTTACATCCTATATTGAGAAGCTGATCGGCTACGTTATCGCAATCCTTGCTTTACTTGTTGTGATGATCGTAGTAATGGTTGTGGCTCATAAAGCCAAAAAGGGATTCCGTCATGTGATCCGCTGGCAGGCTGCCATTGCATTTATTGCAATTGTTGCAGTGCTTGTAAATGTAATCTGCTACGGACCGATGTACAACAACGTATCAAGTGTTTTAAACGCAAAGAAAGTAGTACTTGCACAAGAGACTACAGACCAGAGCCGTGCAACCATTCAGAAGGTTGCTGAAGAAGGAATGGTGTTACTGAAAAACGATGGTATTTTACCTCTTTCCTCAGATACAAAGAAACTGAATGTATTCGGCTGGGATTCTACAAACCCGCTGTTTGGCGGAACAGGATCAGGATCTTCTGATTCCTCCACAGCAATCGGTATCCTGCAGTCCTTAAAGGATGCCGGATATGAGACAAACGAGTCTCTTACCAAGATGTATACTGACTACAGAGCTGACCGTCCTACAATTGCCATGGCGCAGCAGGACTGGACACTGCCTGAGCCGACTAAGGAGTATTACACAGACAGCCTGATGGACGAAGCAAAAGAGTATTCTGACACAGCTGTAGTTGTAATTGGACGTTCCGGCGGAGAGGGTGCAGACCTTCCAACCGACATGAAATCTGTAATTGATGGAAGCTATGCAAAGAAAGCAGAAGAAGTATCTGTTTCCCCAGACAATTACGGATATGTAAAAGGAAGTTACACAAACAATGGAGACTATGATGACTTCGACGAGGGAGAAAGCTATCTTGAGCTTTCCAATACAGAGGAAGATATGCTGGATACAGTATGCTCCCAGTTTGACAATGTTATTGTAGTTGTAAACGCAAATAATGCAATGGAACTGGACTGGGTAGACAAATATGAGCAGATCGGTGCGGTTATCTTTGCTCCTGGAGCAGGTGCAACTGGCTTCGAAGCACTGGGCGAGATCATCAATGGTTCTGTAAACCCATCTGGAAAAACAGTAGATACCTTTGTAAAGAATCTGACAGAGACTCCATACTACAATAATATGGGCCTGAATGCTTATACAAACGTAGAAGATCTGAAAGAGCAGATTGCAGCAAATGATCCGGCTTACGAAGGAAGCATGGGATTTGTAAACTATGCAGAGGGAATCTATGTAGGATATAAATTCTATGAAACAGCAGCTGAAGAGGGTCTTATCAAGTATGAGGATATGGTACAGTATCCATTTGGATATGGACTCAGCTACACAACCTTTGACAAACAGATTGAGAATTTCAAGGATAACGGAGATACTGTCACCTTTGATGTAACGGTAGAGAACACAGGCTCTGTTGCTGGAAAAGATGTTGTGGAAATTTATTACACAGCACCTTACACAAACGGTGGAATCGAGAAAGCCGCAGCAAACTTGATCGCTTTCGAGAAAACAGATTCTATTGAGCCAGGAGAATCCCAGACAAAATCCTTTACCATCAACAAAGAAGATATGGCTTCCTATGATTCTGAAGGTATTAAGATCTCCGGAGGCGGTTATATCTTAGAGGCTGGCGAATACACAATTTCTCTTCGTTCAGACTCTCATACAGTTCTTAGTGAAGAGAAGTTCACCGTTGATGAAGATATTGATTACAGCAAAGATGGTCGTTCTTCCGACAAAACTGTTGCAACAAACCAGTTTGAGGATTATGCGAGAGGCGACTTTGAGCAGCTTTCTCGTGAGGACGGTTTTGCAAATTATGACAAAGCATGCGGTGTGCCGGAAGAGGATGCTTATGTAATGAGCGACGAGACAAGGGCAGCCGTAGAAGAGAATGTATTTGGCATTTACGATGGAACCAAATATAACAATGATTCTGATGAAATGCCGGCAATGGGAGCAGACAACGGACTTCAGCTTGCTGACCTTACCGGAAAAGATTATGACGATGCAGACTGGGATAAGCTGTTAGACCAGCTCAGCTTCGAAGATATGGCTACTCTGATCAATGTTGGGGGATGGCAGACCGCAGAAATCAAATCAGTAGGTAAAATTGCCACATCTGACTGTGACGGACCTGCAGGATTAAACAACTTCATCACAAAGGCATTTGGAACTGCTTATCCATCTGAAGTTCTTATGGCTCAGACCTGGAACAAAGAACTTGCAAATGAAATCGGCGTTTCTATGGGACAGGAATATGTAGATGCTGATAACTACGGATGGTACGGCCCGGCTATGAACATCCACCGTACAGCATTTGCAGGACGTAACTTCGAATATTATTCAGAAGACAGTCTGTTGTCCGGATACATGGCAGCAAATGAAATGAATGGAGCAGCCACCAAGGGTGTTTATCCATACATGAAGCATTTTGCATTAAATGATCAGGAAACAAACAGATGCTCTTTCCTTCTCACATTTGCTTCCGAGCAGACAATCCGTGAAGGATATCTGAAAGCATTCGAGCTTGCAACAAAGGGCTTTGAAGGAAAAGCAATGGCAGTTATGTCCTCCTTCAACTGGATCGGTACAGTACCAAGCTGTGCAAACAACGGACTTTTGAACAACGTACTCCGTGGAGAATGGGGATTCGTCGGAATGGTAGAAACCGATTATGACGGTTCCTATGGTTACATGATCACCGATCATTGTATCAGAAACGGAAATGATCTGATGCTTGGATTTAACAGTGCAGAGTCCAACAAACTGACAGACGAGAGCGCAACAGCAGTTCTTGCAATGCGTCAGGCTTGCAAAAATATCCTTTATACAGTAGCAAACAGCGGATATTATGCAGATGGAAATCCGGCAACCGGAATGACCAATATGACAAAACTGTTTGTAATGATTGATGTGATTCTTGCAGTTGTTCTTATTGTAGTTGATACAATTGTAATTGTACGCTGGAGAAAAAAGAAAAAACAGGCTGCAAACGAATAATTAAACAGTAATCTGGAGACATAAGTCCCCCTTTTAAATCTGGAAAAAGCAGAGCGAGGAATCTGTAAAAGTTCCAGAGCAAAAAGGGGGATTTTTTTATGCGATTTTTGTCTTGCAGAGTGAGGGAAAATTATTTATTATGAAAGGAGGCGTAATAACAGGAAAAAGGAGGACTGGCATGATCAGCATTGCAATTGTGGAAGATGAAGAAATGTATGCAAAGCAGCTTCAGCAGTTTCTGCATCAATATGAAAAAGAGAACAAAGAGATGTTTGACATTACAGTCTATTCAGACGGCGATCAGATTGTAAATAAATATAAATCCCAGTACGATATTATTCTGATGGATGTGGAAATGAAATTCATGGACGGAATGTCTGCAGCTGAAGAAATCCGCAAAATTGACACAGAGGTTGTGATCATTTTCATTACCAATATGGCACAATATGCGATCAGAGGATATGCAGTGGATGCGCTGGATTATGTACTGAAGCCGGTGTCCTATTTCGCATTTTCCCAGCGGCTTAACCGTGCCATCAGCCGGATGAAAAAGCGGGAAACGAAGATCATCATGGTGAATATGAAAGGCGGCATGGTCAGGATTAATGTTGCAAATATTTATTATATTGAAAGTCAGGGACATACTCTGATACTCCATACCATACTGGGAAACTATGAAACAACAGGGAAAATGAAGGAGATGGAGGAAAAGCTTGCGGAGATGAATTTCTGCCGTGGAAATAAGGGATATCTGATCAACCTCCAGCATGTGGAAAGGATCCAGGATGGATGTGCTTTGGTGAAGGGAGAAAATCTGACATTGAGCCGTGCACGAAGAAAGGTATTCATGGAAGCCCTGACCAGATATTGGGGAGAGGTGATAAAATGACAGAATATTATCTGCCCGATATTCCAAGACTTTATACGGCACTTGCAGAGTGGATGGCTTGTCTGATTTTTATTTTGCCTTTCAAAAAAAGATTTTCACCGGCTGTAACAGGCTGTCTTGTGGCAGGTGCATTTGGAATACAGAGCGTATTTCTGATTTCTACCGGTGGGGTAAGACTGATTTTTTGGATCCCCTGTATGATATTTGCGGTTTTTCTGATGGTTGCTTTTGTTTTTTGCTGCTGTGAGATCAGGCTGACAGATGCGGCATATTTTGGAATGATTGCTTTTGTAGCAGCTGAATTTATGGCTTCTGCCGGGTGGCAGATCCTGTGTTATACAGGGAAAGAAGCATGGATGTCCTGGTGGCAGCAGGGAATGGCAATTCTTCTGATCTATGGTGTGCTTGTAGTGATATTATACAAAATTCTCCATGTTCATCTGCCAAAGGATGGACAGATGGAAATCACCAGAAGGGAATATTTTTCCGGACTCCTGATCAGTATTGCTGTATTTGCTGTCAGCAATATGAGTTATGTGAATGTGAACACGCCATTTACAGGCAGATATTCTTTTGAAATGGGGAATATCCGTACTATGGTAGATGTTGCAGGAATTGCAATTTTATATGCACATTTGATACAGTGCTGTGAGCTTCGGGTAAGAAAAGAGCTGGAGGCAGTGCAGAATGTGCTTCAGAATCAGTATGCCCAATACAAGCAGTCAAGGGAAAGCATTGAGCTGATCAATTATAAGTATCATGATCTGAAGCATCAGATCGCTGTGTTAAGAAGTGAAACTGATCCTGGGAAAAGAGAAGAATTTCTGGATAAAATGGAAGCAGATATAAAGAAATATGAAAGTCAGAACAAAACAGGAAATAAAGTGCTAGATACTGTGCTGACTACCAAGAGTCTTTATTGCGCAAAGAATAACATAACCTTTACCTGCGTTGCAGATGGAGCCTTGCTGGATTTTATGGACGTTATGGATATCTGCAGTATTTTTGGAAATGCACTGGATAATGCCATTGAATGCGAATTGAAGATTCCGGATAAAGAAAAAAGGCTGATACACGTCAGTGTTTCAAAACAGAAAAACTTTCTGCTTCTCCGGTTTGAAAATTATTATGATACCGAACTGAATTATCAGGGCGGAGCGTTTATTACAACGAAGCGGGACAAAGAATTTCATGGTTATGGGCTGAAAAGTATCCGCTATACGGTAAATAAATATGATGGCGCTGTTTCCATTGACACAAAGGAGAATTGGTTTGATCTGAAGATACTGATACCGGTCAGTGAAAATGTACAAAAATAGATTGATAAAATCGTATAATATATACAAAAAATGTATTGTAATTTTCTAAAAAAGTAGTAAAACTTTAGTTAGATAAAGAGAAATGCATTGAACAGGACAAATTACAAAAGATAACCGGAACACAGAGAGCCGCAGACTGGTGAGAGGCGGCAGAAGGTATTTTGTGGTATCACCTGGGAGCATCCCGCTGAAAAAATAATAACTAATTTCAGTAAGCCGGGACGTAGTCTTCACGTTACAGAAGAAGCTGTTTATACAGACAGCAGTGAGTGGTCGTGTTTAGTAATAGATACGATAATGCAAAGTGGTACCACGGAAATTCCGCCTTTGTTATCCATTGGATAGCAAGGGCGTTTTTTATATATATTAACCACTTGACTACAAATGAAAGACGAGGAGAAAGATTATGAGTGGAATTATGATGATGGTAATCGCTATCGTAGTTCTGGGCGGCGCCTATCTTCTGTATGGCCGTTACCTCCAGAACAAATGGGGAATTGACCCGAAAGCAAAAACTCCGGCTTACGAAATGGAGGATGGAGTTGATTATGTACCGGCTGATACCAATGTAGTATTTGGACATCAGTTCGCATCTATTGCCGGTGCCGGCCCGATCAATGGACCAATCCAGGCTGCCATTTTTGGATGGCTTCCGGTACTTCTTTGGATCCTGATCGGTGGTGTGTTCTTTGGAGCAGTTCAGGACTTTGCATCTATGTATGCCTCTGTAAAGAACAAAGGACGTACAATTGGATACATTATTGAAGCGTACATTGGAAAACTTGGAAAAAAATTATTCCTTTTATTCTGCTGGCTGTTCTGTATTCTGGTTGTTGCGGCATTCGCAGATGTTGTAGCCGGAACCTTTAACGGATTTGCCACAAATGATGCAGGAGAAGTGACAAAGGTAGTGGCAAACGGAGCTGTTGCAACTACTTCCATGTTATTCATTTTTGAAGCAGTTGGACTTGGATTTTTCCTGAAATATACAAAGTTCAATAAATGGGTTAATACTGCTTTTGCAATTGTGCTGTTGGTTGCAGCAATTGTGCTGGGACTTCAGTTCCCAATGTATGTAAGCCTTGGAACCTGGCACATTATTATCTTTGTATATATTCTGATTGCCAGTGTAGCTCCTGTATGGGCATTGCTTCAGCCACGTGATTATCTGAACAGTTATCTGCTGATTTTCATGATCGTTGGCGCTGTTATCGGTGTATTTGCAGCGAACCCGGCATGTAATCTTCAGGCATTTACAAGCTTTAATGTAGATGGACAATACATGTTCCCAATCTTATTTGTAACAATCGCCTGTGGTGCAGTTTCCGGCTTCCATTCCCTGGTATCTTCCGGTACTGCTTCCAAGCAGATCAAAAATGAAAAGAACATGTTGCCGGTTTCCTTTGGTGCAATGCTTATGGAAAGTATGCTTGCAATCATCGCATTGATCGCAGTTGCATCATTTGGAAAAGGAGAGGCAGCTGCACAGGGACTTACCACCCAGCCACAGATTTTCGCAGGTGCGATTGCAAACTTCCTTTCTGTGATCGGTTTGCCTCACTCCCTTGTGTTCACTCTGATCAACCTTGCAGTATCCGCATTTGCGCTTACATCACTTGACTCTGTAGCCAGAGTAGGACGTCTGTCTTTCCAGGAATTTTTCCTTGATTCTGACACAGATGAGAAAAATATGAGTCCATTCCAGAAAGTAGTAACAAACAAATACTTTGCAACCATCATTACACTTGTACTTGCTTACCTGCTTACAAAGGTTGGATATGCGGAAATCTGGCCACTGTTTGGTTCTGCAAACCAGCTGTTATCTGTACTGGCACTGGTAGCCTGCGCCGTATTTTTAAAGAAAACCAAGCGTCAGGGCTGGATGCTCTGGGTACCAATGGTATTTATGATGGCAGTTACCTTTACCGCACTTGGAATGACAATTGTAAAGCTTTCCAAAGCATTTGTAACAACAGGTCTGGATCTTGGAAATTCTTTACAGCTGATATTTGCAGTATTACTGTTAATACTGGGTGTGCTGGTTGCAATCCAGGGTATTAAGAAGCTTTTGGAAAAACCGGAAACTGAAAAGAAAGCAGAACGGGCATAATAAGAATAACCCCGTCATAAAATAAGTCCCCAACGCAGTACATTTTACAGACTGCGTAGGGGACTGTTTTTTTACTTATTGCCTGTTATTGATTTTTTTGTTGAAGTACAGAAAGAAAATTACATTAAGCAAAATGCCTACCAGTGTGGAGGCAGGTGCTGCCAGACCGATTTTTGTCAGGCTGGCAGCAGGCTGAATGCTCATATAATATGACATTGGAAGACGCACCAGAAGTGTCTGGAACAATCCCTGAAACATAACCCATAAGGTCTGGTTATTTCCGTTAAAATAACCAACCATACTAAACATAATTGCTGTTAAAATTGTTTCAGGAGCGAAGCCCTTCAGATAATCAAAGCCTTTCTGGATAACTGCGGCATCGGTCGAGAACAGGCTGGCGAGTACATCACCCTTCAATAAAACCAGAACAAAAACCAGACATCCGAATAGCAGTCCGACTCCGATTCCGGTGAACATAGACCGCCTTGCACGCTTTGGCTTTCCAGCGCCTACGTTCTGGGAAACGAAGGAGGCCATGGACTGCATCAGTGCGCTTGGAATCAGCATGGCAAAGTTTACAATTTTGCAGGCAACCCCATATCCGGAGGAGGCTTCCAGCCTAATCTGTTTACAAATGCACAAAGTGCCAGGAAGGACATCTGGGTAAGAAATTCCTGGAGAGCCAGAGGCAGTCCGATTCCCAGAAAACGTTTACATTGGGAATTAAAACATAAGTCGGATTTTTTGATGGAAAAGGGAAGCTCCTTTTTCAGCAGGATGACGATCGCACATACTACACTGACCGCCTGTGCGAAAACGGTTGCGAGAGCTGCACCGGTGGCATCCAGATGAAGTCCTGCAACCAGAAATAAATCTCCGAAAATATTTACGATACAGGCTACCAGAACAAATAAAAGCGGCGATTTACTATCACCAAGCCCGCGGAAAATAGCAGAAAGCAGGTTATAGGCAACAATGAAGAAAATACCGCTTCCACAGATTCTTACATAGCTTGTGGTAAGTGAAACAGCCTCCTCAGGAGCCTGCATAAGTACGGAAATAGGGTGGGCGAAAGCAATCATTACAATAAAAAGTATGGCAGAAATGACAGCAAAAACAACTGCAGCACCGCCAATAACAGAGCCAATCTGTTCAGGCTTTTTTTCGCCAAGATAGCGGGCTATGAGGACTGTGATTCCCATAGCAAACTGTGTTACCACAAAGGTAACAAGGTTCAGCACCTGACTGCCGGTAGAAACAGCAGACAGTCCGGATGTAGAGCCGAAGCGTCCAACTACCAGAAGGTCTACTGCACCATATGCTGCCTGCAGTATAAGGGCACCAAGAATCGGCAGCATAAAAAGGGCAAGCTTTTTCAGAATGCTTCCCTGTGTAAAATCATTTTTTTCATTTGTCAAGGTCAATTCTCCTTTCACACATAATCTTATAAAAGTTCTCCATGGTCCGGATGGTACATAGAATGTCCTCCTCTGGAATACTGTCTACATAACCGGACAGAATAGTAAAGTACCGTTTATTGTACTTATCTGAAATGGCTTTTCCAGATTCCGTGACTGTCAGATAGGTAACCCGGCCGTCCTCGGCGGATGCAAACTTTTTCACATAGCCTTTGGCTTCCATGTCCTTCACTGTACGAGTTACACCGGGACGAGGAAGGGAAAGAGCATCACTTACATCGGATATCTTCACTCGAATACCCTGTTTTTCCAGTTTTTCAATGATATCCAGATATTGAATAAAAGAAGATGCAACTCCATCTGGCAGAGGCGGCAGCATATCTCGGATTCGCTTGCCTGATAACAGGCATCCATCATACGTTTGATAAGTTCAATGTCCATAGTTATTTCTCCTTACAAAAAAATAATTACCACTGTTAATTAACAACGGTAATTATAATAAGAGCGAAAACTTTTGTCAAGAAAAATGTGTAATTACATATTTTGCATTGATTTTTTAGGTTACTGTTTATTGGTAACATTCTGCGAGGTGTTTTTTGTAAGCAAAGCTCACAGAAAAAACGAGAACCTCGGCGCGAAATCATGCGAATGCATGATTTCTGTGCATCCCGAAGCGTGTTGCTGGTCACAGAGTGAACAGTAGCTTTTTTAGTGTCAAACTGACTGGATAAATTCCTTCACATAAAAAAGTGCAGCCCCGATCGCAGGTGTATACTGCCCATGTGTGCCCACGAGAATCTGTTCTTCTTTCAGCTCAAATGGAGTCATGGAATTGATCTGCCGCAGCAGATAATCCGTGTCATCTTCCGTAAAATAAGGTGCCAGATATCCACTGATAATGATGGGTGCATCAATAACCAGATTCAGGTTTTTTATTGCAAAAGCCAGATGTTTCAGATAATCCTCCCAGATTTGTATAAGCTGGGGGGATTTTTTTTCTCTTAAAAGAGGAAAAAATTCCTTTATAGTCATGCCGCTGGCCTGTTCCAAGGAGTTGGCAGAGCAATAGGTTTCCAGACAGCCCCGGTTTCCGCAGTAGCAAAGCGGTCCGTCAGGGTTGACGCATATATGCTCGATTGTTCCGCTGTGCATAGAACATCCCTGGTGAATCTGGTGATTGGTGATAATGGCACCGCCAAGATTTCGATTCAATAAAAGGACAACAGCGCTGTCAAGCTCCGGATGATTCCACAATTCCAGAAAAGCAGCTGATTTGGAGTCATGTTCCAGATGGCAGGGATAAGGCAGATGCCTGGAAAAATCCTTTAGACGCATACCGGTGTTGTTCATAATGTTTCCGTAGATAACAGTGGTATTATCCGGGGAAGTAATTCCCTGGGTAGCGATGGAAACCCCCAGAATTTTATTCTCCGGATACTGGTTTTTGTCAATAAAGTCCTTGACTTTGTCAGTGATCTGCTGGTAATACGCAGCTGTGTTTGAGTAGGTAAGCGGAATTGTATCCGTATAGACCGTGTTTCCGTACAGATCAATGGCGGTGATATGAAACATATTTTTTAATATTCCAACACCAATGGAAATTCTGAAATCCGAAACAATCTGAATGGCATTGGCCTTTCGTCCTCCGGTGGAATCAAAGTAACCATTTTTCTCAATCAGCCCTTCATTTTCCAGAAGATTTAAATTCTGGCTGACAGTAGACAGACCCATCTGCAGATCCTGAACGATCTGTAGCTTTGAGGTCAGTTTGCTCCGGTAAATGTATTGGTAAATTTTGGAACGGTTTATTTTCTTTAAAGCAATGGTGGTTAATCCTTTTTCACTCATGATGGTCTCCTGGTTATGTCTTTAGTACAACATAAGGTTAGTGACTGCTAATAAATATTCAAATAGGTAATGTTACTGTCCATTGGTAACAAAGCTTGTATTGCAGACTATGAAGTGAACAGTAATCATGTAATCTTTACTTTATTAGATAATGTTAAGTCTTACTTGCATTTTAGTATAGAACAGTTAAAAAAGCAATAAGCAGAAAATTACTGGTAAAACCATACAAAAATTAGAAACAAAAATTAGAATTTCTGTCAATGGATTTTTGAAAAGAAAAGATATATACTCGACTTACAATTAAGACATACACATAAGTTAAAACAAAAAGAAACATAAAGAACAACAAAACAGATTGGGATTGAGAATCAGATCTGTACAATAAGAAAATTAGGGAGGAACAGAACATGAAATTAACATTAAACGGAATCAAAGAGCATGAAGCATGGGAAAATGCAGGAATTCAGCTTCCAGGTTATGATGTGGAGAAAATATCTGCCAAAGCGAAAGAAGCTCCAGTATGGGTACATTTTGGAATCGGCAATATTTTCCGTGTATTTATCGGTGGTATTGCAGACGGACTTCTGGAAGACGAAATTCTGGACAGAGGAATTACCTGTGTGGAGACCTTTGACTATGATGTAGTGGATAAGATTTATGAACCATATGACAATCTTGGATTAAATGTAATCCTTCATGGAGACGGAACCCGTGAATATAAGGTTTTGGGCGCTCTGGCAGAAGCTGTAAAGGCTCAGTCTTCAGAACTGGCTCAGTGGAACCGTCTGAAAGAAATTTTTACCAGTAAATCCCTTCAGATGGTATCCTTTACCATCACGGAAAAAGGATATGCATTACATAAAGCTGACGGAACCTGGTTCCCATTTGTACAGGCTGATATCCAGAATGGTCCGGATAAGGCCACAGGTGCATGGCAGTTCTGGTGGCAATGCTCTACGAGAGATATAAAGCAGGCGAATATCCGATCGCTCTTGTATCCATGGACAATTGCTCCCAGAATGGTGCGAAGCTTCGTGAGTCTGTGCTGACTATGACAGAAGAATGGAAGAAAGCCGGATTTGTAGATGATGGATTTATAAGCTATGTAAGTGATGAGAAAGTGGTTGCTTTCCCATGGACCATGATCGATAAGATCACACCTCGTCCCAGTGAGCAGATTGCAGCTGACCTTGAGAAGCTTGGCGTAGAAAGCATGCAGCCTGTTATCACAAGCAAGAAAACATATATTGCACCATTTGTAAATGCTGAGAAACCACAGTATCTTGTAATCGAGGACAGCTTCCCCAATGGACGTCCTGCTCTGGAAAAAGGCTTCGGCGTATACATGGCAGACAGAAATACAGTAAATCTTTCTGAGAGAATGAAAGTAACGGTATGTCTGAATCCGGTTCATTCTGCAACTGGTCCTCTTGGCGTGGTTCTTGGATATGACCTTTTTGCCCATATGCTGAATACAAATGAAGACATGATGAAAATGGCACGTATGGTAGCCTATAGTGAGGGACTTCCGGTAGCTGCTGATCCTGGAATCCTTTCCCCACAGGCATTTGTGGATGAGCTTTTTAACGATCGTTCCCAAATGAATACCTTGGCGATACCAACCTTCGTCTTGCTGTGGATGTATCCCAGATGGTTGGAATCCGTTTTGGAGAGACTGTAAAGCATATGTGAAGAGATTCGGGAATGCATCTAAGCTCACAGCAATTCCTCTTGGAATCGCTGGCTGGTTAAGATATATGCTGGCAGTGGATGATGCAGGGAATAAATATGAACTGGCACCAGATCCGATGAATGAGGAACTCCAGGAACAGTTAAAGGATATTGTTATTGGAAAGCCTGAGACTTTTAAGAATCAGCTGAAACCGATCCTTTCTAACGAGCGCCTGTTTTTCATAGATCTTTACAAAGCTGGTGTGGGAGAGAAGATTGAGAACATGTTCAGGGAAATGATCGCAGGGCCGGGAGCTGTGAGAGCTACAATTCATAAATATGTTACAGCGTAATAAATTTATCTGGGATGCACTATGCTGATAAGTCCCGAATATAGGATAGCAAAAATGCGGGTGTTGTTATCTGTTTAATTGTAGACTATTGAATGAGAAATTTGGGGAGGAAATACAAAATGACAGAACCGGTATTTGTGGCAGAGTCAGCCAGACTGCTGATCGCGGCAGGGACAGGAATTATATTGCTTCTGCTTCTTATCATTAAATTTAAGATTCATCCGATTTTATCACTGCTGATTTCAGCATTGGTTATTGGGCTTGGAGCCGGAATGCCGGTTCCAACCCTGGTAAGTACAGTGGAAAAAGGTGCGGGGGATACCTTGCAGGGAATTATCCTATTAATTGGACTTGGCTCTTTGTTTGGAGGAATCCTGGAAGTATCAGGAGGTGCACAATGTGTTGCCCAGACTTTGATCAATAAATTCGGTGAGAAAAAATCTGGAATTGCATTGGGAATCACAGGGCTGGTAGTTGGTACAACCGTATTCTTTGAGGCTGGCGTGGTGATTCTCATTCCACTGGCATTCGGACTTGCAAAAAAGACAAAGAAATCTACTTTATATTATGTGATCCCTCTTCTGGCTGGACTTGCCACAGGCTTTGCATTTATTCCGCCATCAGCAGGCTCTGTCCTGGTGGCAAATATGCTGAACGTGGATCTTGGCATTATGATCGCAGTAGGTGTGCCTGTTGGAATTTTGTCACTGATTTTTGCAGGTATTTTATGGTCAAAATTTATCGGAAGTAAAATTGATGCAGGACTTCCTTCAAATATTCAGGAAGTTTGGGAAGCCGAAGAAGGAAATCTTCCGAAGTTTTCTACAGTGTTATGTATTATCCTTGTACCATTGGTACTGATTTTGTGTAACACACTTTCAACTTATATTCCTGGTATTGCTCCGGCGAGACCAGTGCTGGAATTTCTGGGAACTCCATTTGTAGCGCTGATCATTGCTGTGTTGTGTGCCATGTACTTCCTTGGAAAAAAACAGGGATATGATGGAGAGCAGTTAAAGAAAATTCTGGACCGTTCCCTGCGCCCTACAGGACAAATCCTACTGGTAATTACTGGCGGCGGAATTGTCCGCTGGGTGCTTCAGGACTGCGGAATGGGAAATATTATTGGACCAGCCCTTGGAAAAAGCGGACTTCCGTTAGTATTGATTGCTTTTCTCATTGCAGCACTGATCCGCTCGTCTGTTGGAGCTGCTGTGGTAGCCATGACAATGGCAGCTGGAATCATGGCCGCTATGCCTGGAGTAGCAGGACTGTCACCACTTTATCTGGCTGCCATGGTCTGTGCCATCAACGGAGGAGCAACTGCTTTCAGTCATGTAAATGATTCAGGCTTCTGGCTGGTCAGTTCCCTTCTTGAGATTGATGAGAAAACGACTTTGAAATCCTGGACCATGATGGAAACCATTATTGGAATTACAGGTCTGGTCTGTGCTATTGTGATTAGTCTGTTTGCGTAGGAGCGTGAAAGCGATGAAAATAAAAGTAACATTGGGAACTATGCAGAATGCAAGTAAATTGGTCAGTATTGCAGAATCAATTTCCTGCGATGTGGATCTTTGTTATGGACGCTATATTGTGGACGCGAAATCCATGCTTGGAGTCTTAAGCCTGCCGGATTTTGCATATGGAGAATTGCAGATTCCAGTTGAGACGGAAGAGGAAAAGAGGTGGATTTTAGAAAAACTGGCTGAAGCCGGGCTGTTATATGAGAAAAAAAAAGAGGAGAAATAATGTTAAGGAAGCAGTTAAATGGAATTCAGCATGTGGGAATTCCTACAAATGATATAGAAACAACCGTTGAATTTTATAGAAGGCTTGGATTTGAGGTCGCTTTGCAAACTGTCAACGAGGAAGCAAATGAGAAAGTTGCATTCCTCAAGCTGAATAATCTGGTAATTGAGACATATGAGAATAAAGCTGCTAAAATGGAATCAGGCGCTATAGATCACGTTGCAATTGATGTAAAAGACATCGAAAAAGTATATGAACTGATCAACCATGCTGGTTTAAATACCACCAGGGATACGATCCATTTTTTACCATTCTGGGAAAACGGAGTCAGATTTTTCACAATTAAGGGACCGAATAAGGAAAAGATAAAGTTTAGCCAGTATCTGTGATACCCCGGCGGGAACATTCAATTACCCATCCGTAAATCAAGTAGGAAAATACAGAAAGAAGGCATATGCATCACACTTGGAGTAGTCGGTGTGATGGCATTTTGATTTACGAGGGAGTCTTATATTCAAATTGTCCAAATGTGTACAACATAATTTTCCCTGTCGATTACGCCTACGCTAGAGCCTGTTTGAAAAATAAAAGTTGCACAAAACATATATTCTAATACCCATTTTCATGTTAGAATAAAGAAAAAGGGGTGTTAATTATGTTGAGACGATACGAATTAACTGATGAAGAATGGAACTGTATAGCTCCATTACTGCCGCCTGAAAATTCCGGAAAACAGGGACGCCCCCAAAAGTGCAGCCGGACAATTCTGAAAGGAATTGTTTGGATTGCTCGTAGCGGAGCTCCATGGTGAGACCTTCCAGAACGTTATGGTTCCTGGCAAACTGTTTATTCCCATTTCCGTAAATGGATTGAAGACGGCACCCTTGATAATATTTTTCGTGTTTTAAGCTTAGAAGCCGAATTAACAGAACTGTCAATTGACGCTTCTATTGTCAAAGCTCATCAGCATAGTGCTGGAGCAAAAAAAGGGGGCCACCAAACGAAATCGGACACAGCCGTGGTGGAGCCAGCACAAAAATCCATGCAGTTGTAGATGCATACGGTTATCCGGTTTATTTTATGATCAGTGAAGGGCAGCGTAACGATATCAATTACGCAATCCCTTTGCTGGATCATGTCAATCCCAATGGAAGTAATGTATTGGCAGATCGTGGATACGACTGTAACAATCTAATTGATTATATCTATGCCCATGGAGGAGAACCAACGATTCCTTCTAGAAAAGGTGCTAAATTTGAACGCCATTGCGATTGGTGGCTTTACAAAGAGAGACATTTGGTAGAAAATTATTTTCTCAAATTGAAAGCATATCGTCGAATTGCCACCCGCTATGATAAGCTGGCTTCAACTTTCTTGGGATTTATATGTATCGCTTCAATATTAATTTGGTTAAAATGAACAACTTACAATGTTTTTTCAAACAGGCTCTAGCAGTTGTAATACTACATGGCAAAATAGAAATGAATAAAAGTAGGTGACAAAAGTTATGATTGACGATCCCTTTTCAGATTTACTGAAAACAAACAAACGCAAAGAAAATATCTCCAAATTAAACGATGATCTTGCCTATGAGATTCTTTCCGTGGTGGAGGAAATTCCGGCGGGGAGAGTGGCAACCTATGGACAGATCGCGAAGCTGATCGGGCGGGAGAAGAATTCCAGATTGGTGGCGGGAGTGTTGTCACATGCAGAGAACTATGGGAAGTTTCCCTGCCATCGGGTGGTGAACCATATGGGGAGGCTGGCACCGGGGTGGACAGAGCAGGAGTGGCTGCTGAAAGGGGAAGGAGTTACTCTGAAAGAAAATGGTTGTGTAGATTTGAAGAAATATTTGTGGGAATGTTGATTTTAGAAAGGGTGTATAACGATAAAGAAAAATCTAAAACGAATACGGAATATATTTTTATGGTTTTTACTTATTGTAGTACTGGTAAATGTTTTTGCGCCGCTGTATTGCAGGAAGCCAGATGAAAAATTTGCGGAAACGCTGAAACAGACAGAATTTACTTCCGATACGCCAGGGGGCGAACGGATCCGCTGTATTGATGACAATGAAGAGGCACTTTTGTGGAGACTGCGGATGATTGGAGCAGCGAAGAAGAGTATTGTTCTGGCAACCTTTGATCTGCGGGCAGATGAAAGCGGAACAGATCTTCTTGCAGCATTGGATCACGCTGCTGAAAAAGGTGTGGAAATCAAGCTCTTAATTGACGGAATTTACCAGCAGTTGTTCTTGAATGGAAGCAAGGAATTTCAGGCACTTGCGTCGCGGGAAAATGTGGAGGTAGGTGTTTACAACCCGGTGAGCCCGGTTGGCTTATTTAAGCTCAATTACCGTATGCATGATAAATATGTGATTGTGGATGACAAAATGTATCTGCTTGGTGGCCGCAACAGCAATGATATTTTCCTTGGAGATTATACCACAGATATCAATGTGGATCGGGATATTCTGGTATGCGGTACAACAAACGGCAAGGGTGAATCCTTGCAGGACCTGGAAGCATATTTTCAGCAGATTTGGAATGAAGGTTGCGTAAAAATAAAGGGGGGAAGAAAAAAGAATAGTTCGGAAATTTCTGTGTTAGAAGAAGCAGCAGACGACAGTGAGGGTTCAGAAAGTAATTTGAAAAACTCTGATATTGTGAATGGAAAATCGAATGCTGAAAATGAGATAACAGACGAGACAGAGGAAAAGCTTTCAAAGTACGAAAAACAGTACCAGTCTTTAGAAATGCGTTACGCTTCCCTAAAAGAAAAATATACCGATATTGAAGATTACAGCTCCTGGCAGGAGGATACCATTCCGGCGAATAAAATTACGCTTGTCAACAACGGAACCCATGCAGGTCCCAAGACGCCCCTGGTACTTCAGACAATCCGCTATCTGGCGCAGAACGCAGAAAATGTAACGATCCAGACCCCATATGTGATCTGCAACGGATACATGTACGACACTTTAAATGAGATCGCGTCCCATGCCCAGTTAAAGATCATTCTTAACGCAGTAGAAAAAGGCTCCAACCCCTGGGGATGCACCGACTACCTGAATCAGAAAAAGAAAATTCTGAATACCGGTGCCGATGTCTATGAGCTGATGAACGAGGTTCCAGTTCACACAAAAGCTGTTCTGCTTGATGACCGACTTTCTGTCGTCGGATCCCATAACTTGGACATGAGAAGTGCTTATCTGGATACGGAATTAATGCTTGTTATCGACAGCAAAGAACTGAATCAGCAGATTCAGTCCACGGAAGGTACTTACATAGAAAAAAGTAAAGAAGTTCTGTCAAACGGACAGGAGACCGAAGGAGCACAGTACGAAACGAAAGTGCTGAACTGGCAGAAAAAGCTGTTCTATGGAGTATTAAGAATTATAATAAGACCATTGCGCCAGTTGCTGTAATTGATATCGTGTTGATTCTTTTGAGACGGCTTTTGCCGTCTCTCTTTTTCTATTTGCCCACAGAAAAATGACAGCTATGTAAAGAAATGGAAAGAAACTTGAAAAAATCAGGTGAAAAATCAGGTAAATAGCAAAATAGGAATTGATTTTTTGTATAAAAGCAGTTAGAATGACCTGTGGGAATAAAATATATTCCCACAAAATCTAAGAACAAAGGCAGGTGAACAGAATGGATAGTTGCGATTCTCATGGGCGAAGTAGTTGCATAGGATGGAAAAACGAAATGACAGATGAGCATCGCACACATTCTGTTCTTCTTTTCATGTAAAAGGCGCATTGCGCTTAAGAACACTGTTTCATTTCTTTTTTCTATCCTATGAGTTCTTCAGAAGAATCCAATATTCCCTAGAACCTGTTTGAAAAAGCATTTCCGCAATCTGCGCTCCATTTTGCAGTATATTTTACCCGAATTCGGTTGCCGTAGCCCACTATGGTGCCCTCATTCTGGTAAAATCTCCCACAAATTGTGACGTACATCTTGCAGAAAACCTTTTTCAAACACGCTCAAAGAACAGAAAAGCTATACGCTTATATTCTGTTTAAATACGGATTTTACTGTCCGTAAAAATGGACTTTGTATAAGTCTGTCAAAAATACATAAGATAAACACCTGGAAATGGTGAACTGTCTTATTGTCAGATTGGAGAAAGTAGGATGGAGAAAAGAGTGCAGGACTACACCCAGGATATTCTGGCTGTAGTAAGAAGTAATACCTCTCCGGCAGCTATGAGCGATAAGCTGGGAGATTTTCATGCCAATGACATTGCAGATGCAATGCCGAGGCTGACTGTTCAGGAACGCTGCAAACTGTACCGTATTCTGGACCTGAATATGCTGTCCGATGTTTTTGAGTATACGGACTCAGATAATGCAGCAGAATATGTGAAAGAGATGGATGTGAAAAAAGGTGCAGCCATTCTTTCACGTATGGAGACCGATGCCCTTGTAGAGGTTCTTCATAAGATTGATAAAGCCAAAAAGAAATTGCTGTTCGAATTAATGGACGATGATGTCCGCCACGATATTGAGATGATTGCTTCCTTTGATGAGGATGAAATCGGCAGCCGCATGACGACCAATTGCATTATCATTCGTGAGAACCTGACTGTGAAGCAGGCTATGAACAGCCTTGTAGAACAGGCTGCTAAGAACGATAATATTTCCACAATCTTTGTGGTAACCGAGTCACAGAAATTTTACGGAGCCATTGATCTGAAAGACCTGATCATTGCAAGACAGGATAAATCCCTGGAAGATCTGGTGGCAACCTCTTACCCATATGTATATGCCGAAGAGGATATTGACGACTGTATCGAAGAACTGAAAGCGTATTCCGAGGATTCCATCCCCGTGCTGGATAATGACAACCGCCTTTTAGGTGTTATCACATCTTCCAATATCATCGACCTGGTTGATGATGAAATGGGAGAGGATTACGCCATGCTGGCAGGTCTTACCGCAGAGGAAGATCTGAAGGAGCCGCTGAAAGAGAGTATGAAGAAACGTATGCCATGGCTGATCGTTCTTCTTGGTCTTGGAATGGTTGTATCCTCTGTAGTTGGTGTCTTTGAGAACGTAGTTACCCAGCTTCCCATCATCATGGCCTTCCAGTCCCTTATATTGGATATGGCCGGAAACGTCGGTACGCAGTCCCTGGCTGTTACCATCCGTGTCCTGATGGATGAGTCCCTCACCGGCAAGCAGAAGCTGGAACTTGTATTTAAAGAAATGCGGATTGGTCTTTGCAATGGTGCGTTGCTTGGTATATTGTCCTTTGTACTCATTGGACTTTACATTTACTTATTTAAAGGAAAGACTTTGGTATTTGCATACGCCGTATCCGGCTGCATCGGAGTTGCCCTGCTCCTTGCAATGCTGATCTCCAGTGCCGTAGGTACCTGTATCCCTCTGTTTTTCAAAAAAGTAGGCGTAGACCCAGCCGTAGCCTCTGGTCCATTGATCACCACCGTCAACGACCTTGTTGCTGTTGTGACATATTATGGACTTGGCTGGGTATTCCTCATTGGAATCCTTCACCTGGCAGGTTAATAAGATTGTATATTGAAAGCTCTTTAGGAAGTCAATAAAAATCCCTAAGGGGCTTTTTTATGGTTAAAAAGTTCTTCAGGAGGGACGCATTTGGACAATGTGTATTACTCACTCGCCGGCGCAACGCTCCAGCAAACTAAGCGCTAACTGCGACTAATGCGTTCGGGAGAGCCCTCACGCATAAGTCTACGTAAGCGCTGGATTTCGCTTACGCTAAGAACGCGCCTGAAATGGCTCGCTGGAGTAATACACATTGCCCAAATGCTGTGTGTTGGCTGAAACTGATGCTGTTTAGGAACTTTTAACAAGGAGGTGGTGGGAGTGATTGTTTCTCGATACTTTCTTGGCAATGATAGATTAGGTAAAACTAATAAAGCAGCGAAGTATCAACCATCTAAATGGGATATCGAAGGCGCATAAAATAATATGTCAAGTTTTTTGCTTGCAAAACAGCCCTTAAAATGTGCAAATACTTCATTGAAATTGTAAAAGTCGCTAATTTCGGGCAAAATCTCTATAAACTTTCGTTTGCGATACAGTATAGGGAAACCAGTCACTCTCCCTCCCCCCCCTGTTGAAAGTTCCTATGTATAAATAAGTCCCAGCCAGTACACAGCATTTGGGCAATGGTTATTGCTCCAGCGAGTGAGCAATAACCATTGTCCGAATGCGTCCGCCTTGAACAACTTTCAACATATTAAATAGCAAATTTTCGAGATGCACCTTTCCAATACTTCTTTTTGGCATATCACTTCACACATTAAAAATGTCAATAGCACATAATTACAATCTAGCATAATTTCACAACAAAAATGTCCACCCCAGCACAATTTTGTGCATATCATAACACAAAAAATGAAAGAGCAATCCAAAATTAGTCCATTTTACACAGAGTACCGATATGATATTATAATCCCATCAAAAAGCTATAGAACATAGCAAATAAAAATGATACGGGAGGTTTTTTCATGAAGAGAAAAGTAGCAATGGCAATGGTAGCAGCAATGGCAGTTGGTTCACTTGCAGTTCCAGTAATGGCAGAAGACGGAGCAGCTGGCGGAAAAATCGGTATTTCAATGCCTACACAGTCTCTGGAGCGTTGGAATCGTGATGGTTCCTATCTGCAGAAACAGTTCGAAGATGCTGGATACGAAGTAGAGCTTACATACTCTGACAACGAGACAGACCGTCAGGTAAACGATATTCAGAACCTGATTTCCGACGGAGTTAACCTGTTAGTTGTAGCAGCTATCGATGGCGAGGCTCTTAATACAGTTATGGATGAAGCAGCAGATGCAGGAATCCCAGTTATTTCCTATGACCGTCTGATCAAGTCCGACGCTGTTTCCTATTATATTTCTTTTGATAACTACACAGTAGGTACTCTTCAGGGACAGTACGTAGTAGATACTCTGGATCTGGACAATGCTGGAGACAAGACATACAATATCGAGTTTACAGCTGGTGATCCTGCTGATAACAATGCCGGATACTTCTTCAATGGTGCATTTGATGTATTAAAACCATACATTGATGCAGGAACCTTAAATGTAGTTTCCGGACAGACTGATTTTGATTCTGTTGCAACACCTGCATGGGATACCCAGACAGCACTTGAAAGAATGCAGAATATTCTGGCATCCTACTATGCAGACGGAACACAGCTTGACGTAGCTCTTTGCTCCAACGACTCCACAGCACTTGGTGTAACACAGGCAATCGAGTCTGACTATGCTGGTGATAACACAGTTCTGATCACAGGACAGGATGGTGACGAAGCAAACCTTGCAAACATCGTTGATGGAAAACAGTCCATGACCGTTTACAAAGCAGTTGCTAATGAAGCAGTCGTAACACTTGATCTTGCAAAAGCAATGCTGGCTGGTGATACAGTTGATGAGTCCCTGATTGAAAAATCTGGTTGGGATTTCGAGTGTGCATATGATACAGAGTCCTATGAGACATCTGAAGGCAACAAATGCCCATCCTTCCTTCTGGTTCCTACAGTTGTAACAAAAGACAACCTTCAGGAAGCACTGGTTGACCCAGGATACTACACAATGGACGATGACGGATATCTTCATCCGGCAAACTAATAAAGGCTGAACGAAAACGTCATACAAATCAAAAATAAAGTTTTAAATGTGGGCGGGGTGAAAAGCCCCGCCTGTTTTATGGGAAAGGGGGCGCCATTTTGGCTGACAATATTTTAGTAATGGAACACATTACGAAGGAATTCCCCGGTGTCAAAGCTTTGGATAACGTTAACCTTGAAGTTCAGCGTGGCGAGATTCATGCGCTGATCGGTGAGAACGGTGCGGGAAAGTCCACATTGATGAACGTATTAAGTGGTCAGTATCCATACGGCAGCTATACTGGAACGGTTACCTACGAGGGTGAAGAGTGTAAGTTTAAAAAGCTTAATGACAGCGAGGCAAAAGGTATCGTTATTATTCACCAGGAGCTTGCATTGATCCCACTGCTTTCCATCGGTGAAAACATGTTTCTCGGAAACGAGATCAAAAATAAAAGAGGAGCCATCGACTGGGATAAAACATACAGCGAGGCTGAGAAACATATGGCTCAGGTAGGTCTTCATGAATCTGCCCAGACCCTGATCAAAGATATCGGAACCGGCAAACAGCAGCTGGTAGAAATTGCGAAAGCTTTTTCAAAAGATGTTAAACTGCTCATCCTGGATGAGCCGACTTCATCCCTGAATGATGAAGATGCAAAGATGCTTCTGGACCTGCTTATGGAATTTAAGAAACAGGGACTGACATCTATTATTATCACACACAAACTGAATGAGATCATTTACTGTGCAGACCGTTGTACCATTCTTCGAGACGGAAGCACAATCGAGACACTTACAAAAGGCGTGGATGACTTAAGCGAGGACAGGATCATCAAAGGAATGGTTGGACGTCCTATGGAAGATCGTTATCCGAAACGTGAGCATAATGTAAGTAAAGAAGTGATGCTGGAGGTAAAGAACTGGACGGTTCATCATCCTCTGTATCCGGAAAAAATAGTAGACGACAATATTTCCTTTAAAGTACATAAAGGTGAGGTTGTTGGTTTCTCAGGACTGCAGGGTGCAGGCCGTACAGAGCTGGCAATGTCCATCTTCGGTAAGAGCTATGGAAGTGCAATTTCCGGAGAATTGTACATAAAGGGTGAAAAAGTAGATTTGAAAGATCCTCGTGCAGCCATCCAGCATGGTCTTGCATATGTAACTGAGGACCGTAAGACAAACGGACTGATCCTTGATGAGTCCATTCGTTTCAATACAACTCTTGCCCGTCTGAACAAAGTCTGTGATAATGGAATTATCAACACGGACCTTGAGGTACAGCTGGCGGAGCAGATGACAAAAGAAATGGGAACGAAAACACCTTCCAATGAACAGCGTATTGGTAACCTGTCTGGTGGTAACCAGCAGAAAGCCCTTCTTGGAAAGTGGATGTTTACAGAACCGGATATTTTGATTCTGGACGAACCTACCCGTGGTATCGACGTAGGTGCAAAATATGATATTTACTGTCTGATCAATCAGATGGTGGAACAGGGAAAATCTGTAATCATGATTTCCTCTGAAATGCCTGAAATCCTTGGTATGTGCGACCGGGTTTACATTATGAATGAAGGCAAGATGGCCGGTGAGCTGGATGCGAAAGAAGCAACTCAGGAAGGCATCATGGCACATATCATGCAGAATCAGAAGAAATAATGAAAGGGGAAAACACTATGAATTCCAAAATCAAGGATTTTTTAAGAAAATATACGATGGTTATTGCACTTGTAATCGTATTTATCCTGTTCTGTGCTCTGACTGATGGACGACTTCTTTTCGCACAGAACATGTCAAACCTTATGCTCCAGAACGGATACGTACTGGTTCTTGCATGTGGTATGTTACTCTGTATCTTAACTGGTGGTAACATCGATCTTTCTGTTGGATCTGTTATCTGCTTCGTTGGTGGTGTTGCAGCTGTTCTGATCGGCAGCAAGGGCTTCAATCCATTTATCACCATTCTCCTTTGCCTGGTAATCGGCCTTCTGGTTGGTGTATGGCAGGGCTACTGGATTGGTTATAAGAGAATTCCTCCATTTATCACAACACTTGCCGGCATGTTCATTTTCCGTGGATTTGGACGTCTGGTACTGGATAATAAGACAGTATCTATCCAGAACAAATCTTTCCTGAATGTATTTACATCCTACATTAACATTCCGGGACTTGATGATGGAAAGAAATATTCTGCACTGATCGTTGGTGTTCTGATCGCATGCTACATTATTTTCTCCACTATGCGTTCCAGAGCAAACAAAGCGAAAAAAGGTTATCGTCAGAATACCGCAGCTTCTGATTACAGCAGAGCAGCCGTGATTGCAGTTGTTATTCTGTGGTATTGCTACAAATTGTATCAGTACAAAGGTATCTCCGTAATGCTTGTATGGGTAGTTGCAATCTGCATGATCTACAACTTCATCACATCCAAGACAGCGTTTGGACGTTACTTCTACGCAATCGGCGGTAACGAGAAAGCAACACAGCTTTCCGGTATCGATACAAATAAGGTTTATTTCATTGCATATACAAACATGGGCTTACTTGCTGGCCTTGCAGGTCTTCTCTGCGCAGCACGTGTAGGTTCTGTAAATGGTAGTACAGGTACATCCTTCGAGATGGATGCAATCGGTTCCTGTTTCATCGGTGGTGCTTCTGCATACGGTGGAAGTGGTACTGTAGGTGGTGTTGTAATCGGTGCTCTTCTCCTTGGTGTTATCAACATGGGTATGTCAATCATGGGTATCGGTGATTCCTGGCAGTATGTTGTAAAAGGTGCTGTACTTCTGATCGCAGTTGTATTTGATGTTATCTCTAACAGAAAATCCAACTAAATAATTGCAAAAAAACTGCTGAGAGTGCAGTAAAAAGTAATTAGAAAGGAGCTGTTGCAGAAATGCAATGGCTTCTTTTGCATATAGCATGCAAATATGGTAAACTGTAGATATTTGAAAGCATATTTATTTTATAATAAAATGGCGGTTTGCCTACAGGCAAAAGCGCGGGCAATAAAGGAACTTATTAATTATGAAAAAATCCACATTGACTGTTTTTTTTATTATAGTAGGCTGTATGTTATTTCTCTCTGGAATCTGGATTTATTTCCAGAAAAAACTGGATCAGGTGGATCTTGGTGAAGGCGAGGGTGCATCCAGCTACGCAAAACATTATCTGATGATAGCAGGAGCGGAAAATACCCTGATGTGGGATTCTATCTATGAAAGCGCCAGCCAGGCGGCAAAGGATGCAGATGCTTATCTGGAATTGATCGAGCCCGGGCACGATTCCAATTATAGTCAGGCGGATTATCTGCGTATTGGAATTGCCTCCCAGGTGGACGGGATCATTCTGGAAGCTGATGGAAGCGATGAAGAGCAGGAACTGATCCAGGAGGCCTCAGATGCGGATATTCCGGTAGTTACGGTGCTGACAGATGATTCCTCCAGTGCCAGAATCAGCTTTGTTGGACTGAATAGTTATCAGCTGGGAAATGCTTACACGGAACAGATCCTTGGACTTTTAAAGGAGCATGAGAATACGCAGGTCCTTCTTTTGTCAAATTCCCAGTCCAAGACACAGGAGACCAATCTGATCTATTACCAGATTAAAAAAGAACTGGAGGAAAAAAAGAAGGATTATCAGACCGTAACGATTTCAGAATACAACATTGACAGCAGCTCTGGCTTTGATACAGAGGAATTTGTCCGGGATATTTTTGTAAGCGAGGAGAACCTGCCAGATGTGCTGGTGTGCATGGACGAGGTTGTGACAGAGTGCGTTTACCAGGCTCTGGTTGACTATAACCAGGTTGGAAATGTGGATGTAGTTGGTTTTTATTATTCCGATGTAATTCTGGATGGTATCAGAAAAGGGATTATTTCTTCAGCTATCGCTCTGGATATGGATGAAATCGGAAGATACAGCGTGAATGCCCTGGAAGAGTTTTCCTCCCTGGGACATACCAGCAATTATTACAGTGTGGGACAGCATGTGATCACCAGAAGCAATGTTGGGACTTACAGAACGGAGGGGGATTAAGTGAGAGAGAGAAAAGGAAGCCTTTCCGTCCAGAATTCCATACAGACAAGATTAAGCTTTGTTATGGCCCTTGTCATGGTGTTTGTAGTATGCATCAATTTTTTTATCTTTGAACAGATCCATACCGGTGTAGACCGGATTGATGCTGTTTTTTCCAGCAATGCAGCGATTAATGATCTCTCGGATACCTTAAACAAGCTGGAAGGAACGGTTTACGAATATCTGAATATAAAGGGAACCAAGGCTCTGGAAAATTACTATCGCTATGAGCAGGATTACCGGGAGCTTCTGGATAAGCTGAATGACCGGAATGTGGACAATGAAGTAAAAATGCTGGAAAAAAATATACGCAGAATGTCAGAAAGCTATCTGAATCAGACCAGCGAGACTGTTCAAGCCAAGCGAGGCAGAAATATTGAGAAGTACAAGGCTTCTTATGAAAAAGAACTGCAGCTTTATGAATATATCAATTCTTATATTTACAAGCTGAATAATCTGCGTTTCCGGATGAATTCCTCCAATTACCAGCTCCTGCTTTCTTCTATGGATGTACTGTATCGGCTGGCGTTGGTGGTTATTTTCATTGTGGCGGCAGTAGGTGTGGCCATTATCATTCTGTTTGTGCAATCCATGATCCGGCCGCTGACCCAGCTTTCCAGTACTGCGCATGAGGTTGCCATGGGAAATCTGAATGTGCCAATTCTGCCTGTTGTCTGCGAGGATGAGGTTGGCGTGGTAACCCGGAGCTTTAATCAGATGCTGGACAGCATACGCATTCATATTAAACAACAGCGTGAAAGTATAGAAAAGCAGGCGCAGATGAAGGAGAGGGAGCTTCTTATGGAGACTCATCTGAAAGAAGCACAGCTGAAATATCTTCAGGCTCAGATCAATCCTCATTTCCTGTTTAACTGTCTGAATGCCGGGGCCCAGCTTGCCATGCTGGAGGATGCAGAGCGTACTGGCGTTTTTCTGGAAAAGATGGCAGACTTTTTCCGATATAATGTGCGGAAAATGGAGGATGATGCTCTTCTCTGGGAAGAGGTGGATGCAGTTGACAATTATATTTATATTTTAAATGTCCGATTTGCCGGAGATATCAATTATGAAAAAGATGTGGATGAGGGAATCGGGAATTTCAGGATTCCAAGCATGATTTTGCAGCCTCTGGTGGAAAATGCCGTGCAGCATGGAATTCACGACTGTATGGAAACTGGGAAAATCAGAATGTCCATTCACAAGGATGGGGATGACCTGGAAATCACAGTCAGTGATAATGGCGCCGGAATGACACAGGAGATGATTCAATCCGTTATGGCAGGGAAAGCACGAAATAATGGAGAGGATCGTTATTCTACAGGCATAGCAGTAGGAAATGTAATTGACAGATTGGAACTGTATTATAAACAAAAAGATCTTCTTACCATAGAAAGTGAGGGTCTTGGACTTGGAACCAGTGTGCATATCACCTTACCTGTGGAGGTTGAAGGGACCAGTGAATGAGTAAAAAGTGATAGCATGGAGTATGCTGCAATGAGCAGTGACAGAGGCTGAATAAAGGGGAGCAAAAAAATGTACCGTATTCTGATAGCAGATGATGAAGGACTTATGCTGGAGGCTTTTAAAGGAGTGATTCTGGCTGAATTCGGAGATAAATGCAGTGTGGAAACTGCGAAAACAGGAAGGGCGGTAATCGAGAAGGCGGAGACCTTTCACCCGGATATTGTGTTTATGGATATTCACATGCCTGGAATTAACGGAATCCAGGCTATGCGGGAAATCCGGAAGTTCAACAATTCCGCCTTGTTTTATGTAGTTTCTGCATATGACAAATTTGATTACGCCAAAGAAGCCATCAATCTTGGTGTGGAACAGTATCTTACGAAACCGATTTCGAAAAGTAAGATTATTTCTGTGGTGGAAGAAGCGACAGCAAAGGTGGATAAGGTTCGTGATCAGAGAAGTAATCTGTTGAAAATCCAGGAAAAGCTGGAGACAGTTATCCCGGTTGTAGAATCTGGTTATGTGAATTCTCTTCTTTTCCAGAAGGAGATGGCAGCAGCAGGTTATTACCAGCAGCTTCTGGATATTGAATATGGCCAGGGCTATGTTATGGTGGTGCAGTTTGGACAAAGCTATGAAAATGGAAGACTGGTAAGCCCGGTTGGAATGAATGTGAAGGCGCAGAGCTTTTATCCGGAATTCCGGGATGTGGTGAAGTCTGCTTTTCCCTGTGTGGTTGGAAATATTATGTCCAACCGTATTCCTGTGGTAGTGCCTTGTGAAATTTTCCAGAATCCTTACGAAGACCGTATCGATCTGGTGGAAAAGGCAAGAGAACTGGTGACAAGGCTTGAGGGCAGACTGGATGCAAAATTCCGTGTGGGAATTGGAAGAGTATGGGAAATGGAAGAGCTGGAGAGATCTTACCGCGAAGCACTCCGGGCATTAAACGGAAGCCTGAGCAGGGTAATACATATAGAGGATCTTTCCCAGAATGGCGTCTATGACGAGGCTTTTCCAGGCAATGATGAGAAGCGAATGTTCCGCTGCCTTGAGGAGGGAAATGAGGAGGGGATGCTCCAGGAGGTGAACTTTTTCTGTGACTGGATGGTAGAGCATTATTCACAGGATATGAATAATATCCGCCTGAAAATACTGGAGTTTATTATCTGGGGTGAGAAGATTGCTTTTGAAAGCGGCGCGATCAATTATGGATTTAGTTACCGCAGGGACTATTTGGATACTGCCATGTCGCTTTCAACCTATGAGGATCTTCGTAAATGGTTCCAGGAAAAGATGGTAAATGTATGCCGGGCAATCCGGGATCAGAAGGAAGATCAGTCTAATTCCGCGGTAAAGAAGGCCATGCTTTATATTCAGGAAAATTACAGCAGGGATATTTCTCTGGATGATGTGTCCAGTCAGGTGAATATCAGTCCTTATTATTTCAGCAAGATTTTTAAGGAGGAGACTGGAGAGAATTTTATTGAGTATCTGACCAGAGTCCGGATCGATAAAGCCAAAGAGCTTTTGGTAGATGCAAATGTGAGCGTAAAGGAAGCGGGAATCCAGAGCGGCTATTCGGATCCCAATTATTTCAGCAGGATTTTTAAGAAGCAGATGGATATGACTCCAAGTGAGTATAAAGCGAGGTATGGAAAATGAGAAAGTGTCGTTGGCTGCTCTTGTCGTTGGCTTTGCTCCTGGCAGCTGCATTGGCAGCAGGTTGCGGAGGTAAGCCTCAGGAGTCGCAGAAGGAAGAAGCAAAAGAGGAAGATAAGCTGCAGATCGGGCTTAGCTTTGACTCTTTTGTAATTGAGAGATGGCTGCGGGACCGGGATATGTTTGTTTCTACTGCCCAGAGCCTTGGGGCAGAAGTGAATGTGCAGGTAGCCGGAGGTGTTGTGGAAGAGCAGATTTCCCAGATAGAGTATTTCATTAAGAAAAAGATGAATGTGATCGTGGTGATCCCTATTGATGGAAATGCTCTGTATGATGTGCTGAAGGAAGCACGGGAAATGGGAATTTATATAATCTGCTATGACCGCATTGTGGAAAATGTTAATGCAGATCTGTATATTACCATTGATAATGAAAAGGTTGGAACCCTTATGGGCGAGGCTCTGGTCAAGGCTTGCCCGGAGGGAGGAAATATTTTTGCCATCAATGGATCTCCTACAGACAGAAATGTGGATGAAGTTGTGCGTGGCTTCAATAAGGTTATTGAGGACAGTAATCTGAATGTGGTTTATACGGGATATTGCGATAACTGGATGGCAGAGCTGGCCGGAAACTATGTGACTCAGGGGTTGGAAGTTACAAAAGATATTGTAGGGGTGATGTGCGGAAATGATGATCTGGCAAGTCAGGCAGTGAAGGTATTGTCGGAGAATCGGCTGGCAGGGAAGGTTGCTGTGGTGGCCCAGGATGCGGATCTGGCAGCTTGTCAGAGGATTGTGGAAGGTACACAGGAAATGACCGTCTATAAGCCTATTGAACAGGAAGCGAATACGGCGGCTGAGTTCGCAGTGGCGCTTGGCAAAGGAGAGGATATTACTTCCGGAGAAGGGGAATACAAGGCAGTAGAAACCTTCAATGACGGGACATATGACATTCCTTATTATAAAATCGATCCAATAGCGGTGACGGCGGAAAATATGGATAAGGTGATCATTGACGGGGGATTTCATACGAGAGAGGATGTCTATTTGAATATTCGATAAGGAAAGGTGCTTCAAAGCGGACGCAGTGCGGACGAAATAACAAAAAGACTGATTTTTCATGCAGCTGCATGAAGAACCAGTCTTTTTGTATGGGGAAAAGAATTTTTTATGAATATACTCTGTCGATTTGAATCACGCACAATAGTTGCCATCATCCATATTGCGGATGCGTTCTTTGAGGAGATTTGTGATCTCCACGTTGGTGAGTTTGCATTCGAAAGGAACCGCTATGTCGAAGATCAGGTTTGTGTGGGTAGGACCTTCTACTATGCGAAAATCGTGAATGGAAAGACGACGGTCCAGATTGCGGGTGATTTCTTCAATCTGGCTGCGTATTTCATTGACCTCCTTGTTGTCTGTGACAATGGGATCAATGTGGATGGTGGCAGAACAATTCAGTTTGTCCTGAAGCTCATGCTCAATGTTGTCAATCTCATCGTGGATAATCAGCAGATCTCCGTGGGCGGGAACCTCAGCGTGGAGGGAAAGAATTAGTCTGCCTGGACCGTAGTCATGGACAATCAGGTCATGCATGCCGTGGACAAGGGGATGGGCAAGAACGATCTCTTCGATTTCCTCTACTAAATTTTTCTCCGGGGCTTGTCCGAGAAGGGGATCAATGGTATCCTTCATTGTAGTGGTTCCGGTATAGAAGATAAAAATGCCCACCAGGACACCGAACCATCCGTCCAGCACCAGTCCGGTAAGCTGACTGATGATGGTTGCCAGAAGAACCAGGCTGGTGGAAACTGTGTCACTTAAACTGTCTCCGGCTGTAGCCTGCATGGCAGTACTGTCGATTTTGTGACCGATAGTGCGGTTATAGTAGTACATATATATTTTTACCAGAATAGATGCAATAAGGACAGCAATAATAACCGGGCTGCATTCAATGGGCTCCGGGGTGCGGATCTTGTCAATGGAGGAGCGGATCAGCTCGAAGCCCATGATCAGAATCGCAACTGAGACAAGAAGTCCGGAGATATATTCCATGCGTCCATGTCCAAAGGGATGCTCTGTATCCGGTTTTTGTCCGGAGAGCTTGAAGCCCACCAGAGTGATCACAGAGGAGCCTGCATCCGATAAGTTGTTGAAGGCATCCGCCGTGATGGCAATAGAGCCGCTTAGGATTCCGGCAAGCCATTTTCCTATAAAAAGAAAAATGTTCAAGGCAATTCCAACAGCTCCGCAGAGCATGCCATAAGACTGGCGAACCTGGGGGGAATTGTAGTCTTTGTAATCTTTGATGAAAAAACGGGATAAAAATGTTATCATGAAAACTTCACCTCAAATAAAAGTAACTGTTCAGTTCTCTTACAGTTACGCGCTTTGTGATGCACAGAAAGGCGAACCCTCCTGCGGCACTTCCACAGCTGTCTCCTGGGGCTTTCATAGTGAAAATGCCTCGCGGAATAGTATTTGCTGAATAGTTATCTGAAAAAATAAAATAGTTACTGTGTATCCTGTGAATACATTCTTTTTAATGTAGCACATTGCGGAGAAAAATACCAGAGAAAATTTATAAAAAATGCTTGACAGAGAAAATTTATAAAATGCCTGATTAAAGTGTGTATAAATTGTTGTTCCAAAAGACACCTGTTGTGGATGGGCGTGTATAAGGTGGAGACAGCAAGCAGGCTTTGTGGAAAAGCTGATCAGCAATCCAGGAAGAATGTGGAAAACTTTTTGAAAAAAAGATGGAAATATGGGGAAAAAGTGGTTGACAGAAACGGAGGCTTATAATATAATAACTCAATGTGACGTAGTGCGAGATACTTTAGCCAATAGCCCCGGCGACGGTATTTATCAGCGGTTTCGGACATTTCCGCAGTAATTGCACCATCGTTTCCATATTACTAACATATGCGAGAATTCGCATTTATACAAACAATCGTTGATAAATAACAGGAGGTAAAACCATGCAGACTTATATGGCTAATCCAGATAAAATCGAGAGAAAATGGTATGTAGTTGACGCTGAAGGCTGCACCCTTGGCCGTCTGGCTTCTGGCGTAGCAAGCGTTTTAAGAGGAAAGAACAAACCTCAGTTTACACCACACGTTGACACAGGTGATTATGTAATCGTTGTTAACGCTGACAAGATCAAAGTTACAGGAAAGAAAATGGATCAGAAGATCTACTACAATCACTCTGATTATGTAGGTGGAATGAAAGAGACTACATTAAAAGAGATGATGGCTAAGAAACCTGAGAAAGTTGTTGAGCTGGCAGTTAAAGGTATGCTTCCAAAAGGACCATTAGGAAGAGAAATGTACACAAAACTTTTCGTTTATGCCGGACCTGAACACAAACATGCGGCTCAGAAACCGGAAGTTTTAACATTTTAATTAGGAGGTAGAAAACATTGGCTAGCGCAAAATTCTACGGAACAGGAAGAAGAAAAAAATCAGTAGCAAGAGTTTACCTTACCCCAGGTACTGGTAAAATCACTATCAATAAAAGAGACATTGATGAGTATTTTGGATTAGACACACTTAAAGTTATCGTTCGTCAGCCACTGGCTGCTACCGAAACAGAAGGAAAATTTGACGTACTTGTAAACGTACATGGTGGCGGATACACAGGACAGGCTGGTGCTATCAGACATGGTATCTCCAGAGCACTCCTTGAGGCAGACAAAGAGTACAGACCAGTTCTTAAAGCAGCTGGATTCCTTACTCGTGATCCTCGTATGAAAGAGCGTAAGAAATACGGTCTCAAAGCAGCTCGTCGCGCTCCACAGTTCAGCAAGCGATAATCGACTGCTCAGACTATATCAAAATGGTTCAAAAACCCCGGAAAATCAAGGCTTTCCGGGGTTTTCTTACTTGTATGGCAATAAAAAGAAGCAGGACAATGGGAGATGAGACCCAATGTCCTGCTTCTCTGTTTATTCGGAACGAACTGTAATATATTTTTGATTGCGACTTTTAGGTTTATCGGGAATAGTCATTTCTAATTGCCCGGATTCTAAAAGCGGATTGATATGCTTCAAAGTGAAGTTTCTTAAATCTTTGAATCTGCAAAATATTGCAAGCTCTTTCTTGAATTTTGGTGTTGTGCAAAAAGCCAAAATCTGTTTGGACACCGTTGATAGTTCAATATCTTGGTGGGTAACTTGGTGGGCGCCACCCTCTAAGTTGTAGTTTACATTTTTCAAGATGACTTTGAAATCTGTCGCTGTTGAGGAAAATTCGGGCTTATATGCCTCTTTGTATCCGGGCAGCTGTTCAGTTTCACTGACGATTTTGCGCAGACCACTTCCACGGCGTTCCATGTACTTCATGCGGTGGAACAGGTCAGCAATCACAGGGTTTCGTCGCATCGAACGAATACTGTAAATATCGTATTCCTGAATTGAGCCGCCGCCAAACATACCGCCCGGAGATGTGATTTCCACCCGATCATCAAACATATCAATATGGATTTCGCTGCCAAGCACAATATAATCACGATGGATAAGCGCATTGACAAGAGCCTCTGTCACAGCTCGTTCAGCATAATCCGGCTTGTCTACACGATACTGTGCCTTTTTGACAAAACGGACTTTGGAATTATTGCGAATAAATTCACTGCCGCTGTTCAGTAAATAAATCAAATTTCCCTCGTATTCTTTATCGTCCAGCGCATCATCAAAGATAGAGCCTTTTTCCAAGCCATTCCACCGGGTACAGAACATACGGGAGTTATAAAACGTGTGCTGATCGGTCATGAGTTTCCGGCATTGGTCAGGAGTCCATTTTTATCAGTCAAACCAAAGGAAACATAATCGGATGGCTCAAAGCGGAGACCGGTCCGTTCCAGATAGGTTGCTTCCAGAAGTGTAAAGCTGTAATCCTTTTTTACCGCGTCTGTTGTTAGGGTAGAACTGTTGTTTTGGTTAAATCAAAAGATTATAAAGACTATCTTGTTTTCGAATTTGATACAATTCGATATGATCCTGAGTTATATGAGTTTAAGTGGAATAAACGTGGAAATTTAGAAGGATATGAGAAAGAATCTGGATTGCATAAATTCACGTGGCAACCAGGAGGAAGCCAGTTTACAATTATAGAGAAAATACCTCAAGATCGCTTACACATTTCTATAAAACAACCAGATCAGATGGATAAATCAACAATTCTTAAAGCAGTTGGTTTTGATAAATCATGGTATAAAATTGTTTCTGAAAAACTGCCAGAAAAAGGTCAAAAAGTTCGGCAGGCAGAAAGAATAGAAATCTATAAAGAAAAACTTAATAACTAAGCAAAGGGCATTAACCGTAAAAAAGTTAGTGCCTTTTGTTTTGCTCATTATTAAGAATTAACCAGAGCGATATCAGCAGAGAAAACAGAAGTGATAGACAATGACATTTGTTAGGTATGCTTCTTGTCGCTGGCTGCATCATATTAAAACGCTTTTTACGTTAAAAAAGTGCTGTGATCACAAGGCTTTTTGCAAGCAAAAATGAAAAGGCTATATATAGGTAGCCTGCGAAACTGGAAGTGCCCATTTTGGGCCTGATTTAAAGAATAGTGTCCTGACAGAGACAAATGGAATGACTTTCTACCGGGGATCCAAAAGGAAAGGAAAAAATGATTATGGAAAAAATGATGAATACAAAAACAGAGGGGAACACATTTACAAAGAAAATCGGGCAGACAGTCTATGTTGTTCGTTATCATTTCAATGAAGATGCAAAGGAAACAATGCAGGAGAAAATTAACCGGATGCTGGTTACAGAAGCAAGCCGACAGGCAGTGTATTAAAATTAGGTGGATGTAATTGAAGGAAAAATATGATATCATGTGAGTAACAAATCGGGAGTTAAAGGAGAGAGCGATTATGTTAGATGTCAAAAATGTAAAAAATGGTTAAAAAATATTACAACAGAAACTGATGTAGTTTATGATGGCACAATATATCATGCCACAAATGTACCAGCAAAAATATGTCCTGAATGTGGGAAAATAACTATATATGAAATAATTCAAGAACGAATTGTTCAATATGCCACTCAAAGAAATGTAAAAAATATTGATTATGCAGAATGTGAAAATGAAGAAGCTTCTGCCTCTCAATTAATATTGTGAATTTCAATTTTGACAATTTCATATCCATACACACAAAGCAGTTAGTCTTAGGATTGACTGCTTTTTTTCTTATCAAAATTCCAGTTGAACAAAATCGCTGCGCGATGGCCTGCCAAGGCTATGGCGCAGTTTTTCTTTACACTTTAATAAAAAGCAGTGGAAACCAAGTCCTACAAGTAGTATTGTTAAGT
>NZ_QUIO01000017.1:0-97759 GCF_003480145.1 Ruminococcus sp. AM42-11
ACATTAGAAAAGTTAGGGGTAAATGTAATGATTCAGCCGAAATGAATCTCTTTAACTGTATAATTAAGAGAAGGAAATAAGCCCGCCAAAAGGCGAGCTTATTTAGAATACTTGTTTATAGGTTATCGCTGAACTACGTTTTCAGGACAGCTCCTTATTTTGGTTCTTCCAGATCTTCAAAAAATGCATCGAAGGAACAGTTATATAATTTTTTTAATTCTAATAGTACACTGATTTTTACATTGAGCTCTCCATTCTCATATTTGGCGTAAGTTGTGCGACCAATGTCACAGCCATTTCGCTGGAGTATGGCACATAACTTTTCCTGGGAGATTCCGTATTTGTTGCGGAGCTTCTGAAGGTTTGGACCAATGCTGATATCACATCTTAGTTTTTGTTCCATAAACATCCCCCCTTTTTGACCAGTATAGGTGTCAACGTTGATGTTTCTATTTTATGAAAAAAGAAAAATTATATTGTCCGTTATACTGGTCAAAGCAAAGAAAAAGTGATATAGTAATAAAAAATGTGGGAGGGATACAGATAAGTTATTTTACCTGTATATGGAAATGAAAAATGAAATTTGAAGCATTTTATAAGGAAGCATATGATGCAGAAATGGAAGAGCTATTTTCTGATAATGCATCAGAAACAGAAAATAAGCCATCAAAGGATTCCTGTGATTTGTTAATGAAAAAAGCAAATCTGGAATTTTCTCAGTATAAGTTAGTGAAAAGTGAAAAATGTTATGATTATTTGCTGGCAAATCTTTATCCAAAAGCTGCTGAGATTGCAAAGATGCAGGGCGGAAATCTGACATTAGACATTGATGAAGAGAGGCACACAGGAAAACTGGAATACTGGGGAGCTTTTTTGATGAGTACATCGGGAGACACACTTCTAAAGAATTTTCTTGTATCTGCAATGACAATGACAGATCAGTTTTCATTTGAGGTAAAAGACTCTCTTTTACATTTGGAGTTTTTCTTTGAATTATATAATCAGGTAAAGATGAAAGATTATTCCAAGGAGATTGAACAGCTGGGACTAAAAATCAAGGAGTTAAATACACGGTAGTGTTTTGCTATCCAAATGAAGCTATAATGCAACCGTTATGAAATTGACATATGATATCTTAACGAATAGAATAATACTATAAAGTTCTGTGCATGCGGAACCTGGTGCATGAGAGAGCCAGGAACTTTATGAAAGTATGAAAAGACAGCCATTAGAAAAGTGGTTGTCTTTTTTTTCGCCCGGATTGCACAGAAGGACCTTGTAAGAAGCTGATCTTCCGGAGTTTGGTTGAAGGGAGGAAATCTATGGAAAAACAGAAAGTAAAAGATGAAATTGCTGCATGTTTTGGAAAGAAAAACTGGCTTGTAAAAGCGCTTCCAATTGTATACTGTGTGACAGGTGTACTTCTTATGACCGCAGTACCCGTGTATGCGGATGACATTTTTGCAACTGCGAAAAACGCGATGCAGACGGTTTATACGGATGTAGCTGGAATTGCAACTGTGGCGGCGGTGGTTTGTGCGGCAGTATGCCTTTTTTTAATGAATTTTAGCAAATCTGGACGAACTGTGGATGAATCCAGATCCTGGTTAAAAAGGATTGTTATCTGCTGGGCGGCACTTATGACATTGGGTGCGATTGTAACGTATCTGGAAAAGATTATTCCACAAAGCATGTTTACGGGATGATCTGAAGAAAAGAAAAAGCCGGAGCTCTCCCGGCATAAAAGGAGGGTATCTATAATAGATATGAATGAAACATGAGCTGGCTGCTGGATCTTCTGGTAGATGCAGTCAAAGAAATGGTATCTCAGTTTATCATTGATATGATGGGACTGATTACGGATGTATTTACAGATTTACTATCCTGTAACCTCTCCCTGTTTGAAGAACTGTTTTCTGTAGTAGGAAGTTTGTACCAGAATGTGATCGTCCCTATGGGAATTGCGCTGTTGCTTATGATTCTAATCTGGCAGCTGTTCAAATCCATGTTCGGGAAGGTTGGAATAAATGCAGAAGAACCAATCGAGTTAATTGGACGTTCTTCCATCTGCTTGTTCTTTGTGGTTGCCTCAAAGCCTGTTATTAATTACATATTGAAAATTGCGGGAACCCCATATCAATGGGTGATTGGAACTGACATCAAGGTGCAAAGTTTTTCGGAGTATGTAACTGCCTTAGAGGGGATTACAGCACCGCTTGGGCTTGGAACAATCAGCATAGCAATCTTAATGCTCATTATGCAGTTTGTAGTTGCGTGGAATTATTTTAAAATGCTGTTTGTAATTGCGGAACGGTATGTCCTTCTGGGCGTGTTTTCTTATACAGCACCATTGGCATTTGCAACCGGTGGATCTAAGTCCACGAACAACATCCTTGCATCCTGGTCGAAAATGTTTGGTGGACAGGTAGTTCTGATCATCTTAAATGCCTGGTGTTTAAAGATGTTTTTGTCTGGTTATGGAAATATGATGGCAAGCGGTTATGGTTTCACGAAGTTTTTTGTAGCAACTTTGTGTCTGGTGGGCTTTTGTAAAATTACATTCAAGCTGGATTCTTATATGGCGGCGTTAGGTGTGAATCTTGGACGGCCTTCCCCTGGCATGGGAGCACTTGGAGCAGCTATGGCGGCACAGCGTATTTTTTCACAGGCAGGAAGGGTATTTTCTGGAACGGATGGAAGTGGAAACGGTACAGGAAGATCTACGAACATGGGAAACACAGACCCCACAAATGGCTTTACCGGACCGGCGGGGCCTATCCCTATGAATCCCTCTGGTGGAAATGAAGTGGATATCGAATCTTTGTTTTGGGGTGGGGATTTTGATACGGAATATCCAGAAAAGCATGGGAATGCTGCTGGAAGTGTCAAGAGTGTGAATCATTCAAATACTGCTTCAGCAAATGTGCTGGACGAACTGGGAATTCATGCAAATGGAACGGAGTCTTCTGGTACATCTTATGTGTCTGGGACAGCCGCAACTGCTGTAACATCTGCAAGTGAAATTGAACCTGGGATGGAATCCGATGATTTCGTAGAACCGGAAGGGACTGTAATGGATCTGAATACGGGAAGCTTACCAGAATATCAGGAAGCTTCAGGCAGAGAGGCTGTTTCTTCAGAAGGTGTTACTACAAACGAAACTATGGAAGATGGATTCTCCGAAACATTATCAAGTGTAAATGGACTGGGTGAAATGGAGAATCCAGGAGAACCTGATTTCCCGGATGGAAAAACCACAGCCCGGAGTGATTCTATGTCTTTTGAAGCGCAGCCATTTGAAGGAGCATCTGCATTTAGCAGTGATAATGGCATTATGGCAGAACTTGGTGAATATCCAGCTTCGGAGACAGGCATGGGGACTTCGGATTATGCAATGGAAACGGATCTTGGAGGAGGCATTGGTAACAAAAGGCAGGAAGAAGGCAGAAATATTCCTTCTGATGGAAAAGGAGAACGATCTTATTCTGCCAGTGGTTTTGAAGCGGATGTATCTGGCCACTTAAATAGCAAGTATTTAGGTTCAGATAAAAATACTGCTGGTGAAAACGGATTTTCTTTTGATTCCAGAGCGGATTTTGGAATCCTGGACGCTGTGTCTGGAAATGAGAGTGTTCATGCAAGTCCAGATACGGAGGTAAGCTGCGCGAATAGTTTTTCAGAAGAGGTTGGAAATGCTTCTGGTAACGTGTCGGATGTTCCCAAAATGGAAACGCCTACATATTCGGATTCTGGTATTTCCGGGAATATAGAAAGTGAGCAGCAGGTTACAAACATGGGAGAGTCTTCTGCACAATCAGCAGAATCTGGTGACCTTGGAAATTATTCTACAACTGGAGATTTCGCTATAGACGGTTTAAATGGCATAAATGAACCTGAAGAAAGTTATATTCAGGAACCAGACGAATACCTGGAACAGGATAATCTGGATCCAATCGAAGAGGCAAATGACAGCTTTACACTTTCAGAGGAAATAAATGGTATGGAAGAAATCCAGACGGAGGATGCACAAATGCCTATGAATATGGAACTGCTACGCAATCCTCATAGAATCCTGGAAATTCCAAAATCAAGAAGTGAGTTAAGAGGACAGAAACAGGGTACCAGAGATACCGGAAGCTTGGAGGATTAAGCTATGGATGACGAAAGACAAGAGAGTTCCCCTCTTGATGAGGGGAGTGAAATGATCGCTCATTCGGCACAGGCTGCTTATGCGGTATCGGCAGCTGTAAAAGCTGGTGGAACTGCTTCTGGTGTGGCAGCCGGGACTGCTATGGCAGGGCCGCTTGGAACATTAGTAGGAACCTTGGCTGGCAGCAAAACAGTTTGGAAGGTGTTTGGTGCTATATTTCTATTTCTTTTTTTGTGGATGTTTATTATTGCAAACATGATCGGAATTATATTCAACTATCTGGGGTTTGCAACCGCGGATTCCTATGCAAATGAGGCACAGTCCAACCAGCTTGCAAATATCAGGAACAGAGCGGAGCAAATTCTGCAAAACGCAGATTATCAGAATGAGATTTTGCAGATCATAGGACAGCAGAGGGATTTACATTTGCAGGAAATCCAGGCAGACCAGATGAAAAAATATGCGCATGCTACTTTGGTTGTGGTGGATGAGTTTGAGACAAAACTAAAAAGAAGCTTATCCTATTATCTGTCTGTTATGCTCATGGATAAATGCGACAACAGCACCATATCTTCTTTCCTTGGATATTCAAATGTTCTGGGACTTGATATGGACACCAACCTTTCCAGCCCTTATGATGCCTATTTTCAGGAAGCTGCCAGGACCTATAATGTGCCAGTGGCGCTGCTTCTTGCAATCTGTAAAACGGAGTCTGATTTTAATCCGAATGTGGTATCAGGTGCTGGGGCAATAGGCTTAATGCAGCTTATGCCGGAAACGGCGGCTTCCCTTGGAGTATCCAATCCTTATGATCCGTACCAGAATATTATGGGCGGCGCCAAATTCATCAGCCAGCTGGTAGAGCAATTTAAAGGCTATTCCAATGGCTTAGAGCTTGCAGTCGCTGGATATAATGCAGGACCTTATGCAGTTATCAAATATGGTTATCAAGTACCGCCATATTCCGAAACCCAGGCCTATGTCAAGAAAGTGTTAGGGCTTGTCGAGATTCACGATAGTACATCCGGTACTTCCACAGAAATAAAAACAGATCAGGAGTCCCTGGAGAAATCATATCAGGTGTTAAAGGAGGCTGTCGCACAAAATGTGGACAGCTTTTTTTCGTGGACTGTAACAGATGAATGGGAAGGCCAAATGGAACAGAAAGTCTACTGTCTGGATGTGAATGGAAGCCGGGCAGAAACAGATGAACAGACTTATCGGCAGGTCCTGGAGCAGGGAGGCAATGTCTGGGAAGAAAAGAGGACAGTAACGACAAAGGTTGTAGAGTACACTCTGGCATTGATCTTGAACACACAGCTGACAGGAAGCAGCGGCTATCAATATAAATATGTGACAAATGAAAGCACATTCAATTTTGTATTAAAGCTGTTGGAATACCTGCAAGGCGGTGTAGAAGCTGTCAAAAATGCCCTTTACAATGTCTTTCACTGGACGGACTTTCTGACTGGCGGAACCAGTGGGAGTGATACCTATATCGGTAATATTGACGCGACCGGGGATATTATTACCTATGACACGGTGGGAAAGGGTGTCAAAAAAGTTGTGTACTATAACCAGGGAGAAGATCCCTGGGCTACCATGTCTTATGGAGCCAGTACGATCAAAGCCTCTGGATGCGGTCCAACATCCCTTGCTATTGTAATTTCAACCTTAACCGGGCAGACGGTGACTCCGGAGATGACCTGCGCGTTTTCCATTGCAAACGGGGAATATATCTATGGGCTTGGAACATGTCATTCCTTTCCGATGAATGCAGCCCATCACTGGGGACTTAACTGTGAAAGAGTGGGAAAAGACCGAATGGGAGATGTTGTAAATGCCTTGAAAGACGGAAAAATGGTGGTGGAAATTTGTGAGGCCTACACCATCACGGGTAGTGGAAGCGGGCATTTTATTGTTCTGACGGGTGTTACCAAAGATGGCTATATCACCATTGCCGATTGTGCCAGCAGGGAACGTACTGGAAAAGTGTACAGCGTGGAAACGATTGCTTCTTACGGCCGTGACCTGGCAGATGGAGCCTTTTGGATCATTGGGAAATGAGAGGTTTGAGTATGGACGGACACTTGAAATATGGATTGCTTATGGGCCTATATTCTTCTGCATTACTGGCAATGCCAACTACGGTACTTGCAAACACTGACACGCAGAATGCTACAGATCTTCCACAGATTGTATCCTGGGATGGCGGACATGGATATCTGGAAAGTGGAGAAATGCTTCGGAATGACTGGGGCTATGATACCGTCAATCCAGCTGGAAAATATGTGCTCTTTGATGAAGAGGGCGCTATCCTTAGACGCTCGGAATCCATGGAAGCAGGGTTGGAGGATAATTATACAGGTACCGAACAGGTTCCTGCCGTCATTGCATTTCGGGCACAGGTTTTTGATGGATTTACCGGTACGATAGAGGTTGCTTTAGAAGAACAAAATGGGATAATCCAAACTGTATTCCTAAATGCGGACAACTTCTATGAGTGGAATCTGTCCACTGGAAGTGGAACTTATCGGATTCAGTCTGTAAGTGCAACAGCAGGAGATCTGTCTTATGTAACAGAGTTTTCGAATATGTATCTGAATCTTCCAGAAGAAGGTCTCCTGGTGCAAAAGATTACAGTAACAGAAGTCGTTATAGAGAAAATCCCTGCAGCAGGGGAAGAATCTCAGGCTGCAGAGAAAAATGAAAATCCTATTGATGAAATGAATGTGCTTCCGGAGAAAGGACAGGAAGAGGAGACAGAGGGAATTTTAGAAAATCAAGCACAGGAGGTGAATATCGTGGATGCAGTAAAACAGAAGAATCTATTTATACTGCTCGGCGTAGGGGTGGCTCTAATTGCCGCAATCGGTGGCCTGATATGGTCTAAAAAGAGATAACAGGAAAGGAGCTTCACAAAAAATGACACAAAATGACCATTCAGACGTATATATCATTCCACCTAATTTTGTAAGAGATGGAACTTTGTTCTCTGGAAGGGCAGAAGCCCGAAATGTGGTAGAAGCAGCATTTTTGGCACTCGTTGGAATCCGCTTTTTAGTATTTTTAAATCTTGGAATAAAAGGGAAGATTTATGTCGGGATCATCCTGATTCTGCCGCTTGTGATATTGGCAGTAATCGGTGTCCAGGGCGAAAGTCTTTCCTCTTTTCTTATTCAGCTGTTTTCGTATATGGTGAAAAGGCGTGTTTTAACTGCACCAAGCGGTCAGTACCGTTTGAAACGAAACCGCCGTATCCGGAAACAGCAGAAGAAACGCTGCAGACGGGAACATAAAAAGAGAAAAAAGGAGGGTGGCAGAGATCGGAAGCGAAGTCGAAGAACTGAAGAGAAAACTGAAGGAGGCGAAGAAATCCGAGAAACTCGAAAAAAGGGAAAAACGGCAGCAGGAGCGTGAGCGAAAGAATACTGCCAGACTTCAAAAACGCCAGGATGTGCAGGAAGAAAAACTTCGGAAAAAAGAAGACAGATTACAGGCGCAAAAAGAAAAACGGGAAGCTGTCGCCCGGTTCCATGAACAGGAAGCAGAAGAACGCAGCCTCCGGAAAAATCTGGCTGTGCAGACAGAGGAAGAAACTGTAAAGGAAAAACAGCCTATTCCGGTGAAAGATACAGAACCGGTAGAAACAAAAGGCAGGGAAGAGAACGCCGGTGACCTGGATATTCTTCCAGTGACCTGGGCTTCGTCCTATTTGCCAATCAGTCAGATAAAAAATGGAGTGATTCAAACAAAAGATGAAAGGTACATTAAAATCATTGAGATTTTACCTATTAATTTTCTGTTGCGGTCGGCACCTGAGAAAAGAAATATCATCTATTCTTTTGCCTCGTATCTGAAAATTGCACCGCCCAATTTACAGTTCAAGATTTTATCCAAAAAGGCGGATATCAAGGATTACATAGAGAAGATACGAAGAGAAGCAGAACAGGAACCAGATGAACGATGTAGAATCTTACAGGAAGATTATGCAAAGCTCCTGACACAGCTGGGAACCAGGGAAGCCATCACACGGCGTTTCTTTCTCATTTTTGAATATCCGTTAAGCGGAACCAAATCTGTAAATGAAAGAGATATGTTTTTATACTTGCAATCGGCGGTACAGACTGCGAAGAAATATCTTGCCATGTGCGGAAATGTGGTCCTGGAGCATAAAAACGAAACCCGGTTTTGTGTGGAAGTGTTTTATCAGCTTTTAAATCGGGATACGAGCCTTAAAACAACGCTGGATGAGCGGATTGAAAAAGTACGGAATCATTATATTCTGGAAAATGGGAAAGAAAGTGTGGCAAAAATTCCGGTGACAGAGCTGATTGCACCAGATTCTTTGAATTTTAAAAGCTATAAATATGTGATTCTGGATGGCATTTATCATGCCTACCTCTATATTCCATCTGGCAGATATCGTTCCAGGGTGCCTGCTGGATGGCTTTCCCTTCTCATTAACGCTGGTGAGGGAATTGATATAGATTTGTTTTTCTTTCGCCAGGATAAAAATAAAAGCATGGAGCGGATCGGGCGGCGGATCCGTTTGAACCGCTCAAAAATAAAAGATACCTTTGATTCCAACAGTGATTTTGACAGTTTAAGTGAATCCATTCAGGCAGGTTATTACCTGAAACGTGGACTCTCTGGAAGCGAAGAATTTTACTATATGAGCACCTTAATTACCGTTACAGGGCATAGTGCGCGGGAAGTTGAATGGCGCTCAAAAGAGATGATAAAGCTCTTAAATTCGCAGGATATCGGGGTATCCAAGTGTCTATTCGGGGAAGAACAGGGATTTTTGTCCTCTCTTCCCCTGTTGTGCCTGGATAAGAAAATCTATGAAAGATCCAAACGAAATGTTCTAACATCAGGAGCTGCGGCCTGCTATCCATTTACTGCCTATGAAATGTCGGATAAAGATGGTATTTTGATGGGCGTGAATAAGGCAAACAGTTCCCTTGTTCTGGTGGATATTTTCAATACGTCTGTTTATAAAAATGCCAATATGGTTATTTTCGGGACTTCCGGTTCTGGCAAGACCTTCACCATGCAGCTTATGGCACTTCGTATGAGAAGAAAAAATATCCAGGTATTTATTATCGCCCCGGATAAGGGACACGAATTTGCCAGGGCCTGCAACAACATTGGTGGCACATTCATTCAGATTTCGCCAGCATCTTCCAATTGTATCAACGTTATGGAAATTAGGAAGTCTGATAAAGCAACCAGCGAGCTGTTGGATGGATATGTTTCGGAACGTTCAGAACTAGCTGTGAAGATCCAAAGCCTGCATATCTTTTTCAGCCTTCTGGTACCAGATATGACGCATGAGGAAAAGCAGCTTCTTGATGAGGCTATGGTGCTCTGTTACCAGGAAAAGGGAATCATCCATGATAACCAGAGTCTGTTTGATCCGACAAAGCCAGGGGGTTATAGAAAAATGCCAATCCTGGGAGATTTACACGAAGTCCTTCTTCGAAAGGAAGAGTGTAAGCGGCTTGCCAATATCTTAAACCGTCTGGTGAACGGTTCCGCAGCCAGCTTTAACCAGCAGACGAATGTGGATCTGAATAATAAATATGTGGTGCTTGACATTTCTGAATTATCAGGAGATCTGCTGATTGGAATGTTTGTAGCACTTGATTACGTATGGTCTCGGACGAAGGAAGACCGAACCAGAGAAAAAGCAATCTTCATTGATGAAGCCTGGAAGCTGTTGTCCTCTAATGAACTTGCAGCTGACTATATCCAGGAAATCTACAAAACCATTCGTGCTTATGGTGGAGCTGCAATCAGTGCCTCACAGGATCTTGTTGATTACTATGAGTTGAACGGAGGCAAGATTGGAAGAGGAATCTTAAGCAACGCGAAAACCAAAATCATTTTAAACCTGGAGGTGGCAGAGGCAGAGCTGATACAAAAGGAACTGGATTTATCAGAAGCGGAGTTTAATTCTATTGTTCACTTTGAGAGAGGTTGTGGACTTATTTCAACAAATAGCAATAACCTGGTTGTAGAGTTTAAGGCAAGTCAGTTAGAAAAGGATCTGATCACAACAGACCGGAAAGACCTGCAGAAATTAAAAGGCAAAATTCAAAAGTATGGGGAATCCGCTTATGGGAACACGGAATGACACATAAAGGACGTATAGAAAACGTATTGAATACAGCATTCATGACGTATTCGTGTTTGAAAAAAACAGTAAATGTTATTAATGACGTATAGAAAGACACTTATAAGACGTATTATCACAAAAAATGTGAATGTTGTTATAAATGACGTAAAGAAAACGTCCTTTATGCGTCATAGAGATAATTGAAAAGATTGGCTGGAGGTATTAAAAAATGGAGAATAAACAAAGACCTGTCATTGCTGAAACCAGAGAGCTTGTGCAGAAATACCATGTTTTGGAAAAGGCACAGATTTATGCTTATTTTGCATTAGATGGCAGGGATCATTTTGTTGGAAAAGCATTTAAGGCGTTGGAAAAAGAGCGGCAGGTTTTCATTCATCCAGAACTGGAAGTGGTGGCAGCAAGTGAGGAAGCAATTGCTGCTAAGGATCTGGGAACTATGAAGGCTGTCTGGGTACTGGTTGATGTGATGAAAAAGAAACAAGTGGAAGAACACTTTCCTGCTTCGAAGGAAGAGTATCCGGTACGGATCGTATTCTACGGAGAGGGAGAAATCTTTGATATTTTGTATATTTCAGAGGCGGAAGTTACGGTGGTAAACAATCTGTTTTCGCGGAAAAAAATTGACAGTTGCGGACATATTATTGTAGTCGAAAATCCCGATTATATATCGGCTATTCACATAGCGGATGTGATTGGGTATTGTGTTGTGAAAGAAGGTGGGGAAGTCGAGTATTACCAATATAGTCAAGGCGGATCAGAAGAATAGTACTGAGCCGTTTGGAAAAATTAAGGACCAGCTGGATGAGACTCAGGCTTTAAGCTGGCGGATGGAGCAATATATGGCGGAGTCGCGGAATGTTCTTACTTCGTGTGTCCGTTTAAAATCGGAACTTCAATATGATTATTTCACGGAGTTAGTCCTGGAAGCCGCAAAAACATCTGAAAAATTAACCGATAAGCTTCGAAGGCTTACCTTAGAAGTGACAGTTAACCCAGTTCAATACGAAAACTACAAGGCGGAGCTTGTGACCATTCATGGAATCGAGGTGGAATTTTCTGAGGGAATCCTAAAGGTGGCATTGCCACTTCTGGTGCCCCATAGAAAAGATTTTTACACGGATTTTTTATACAAGCCACTGCATACAGCACTTCAGAACTGGTGCTTGGAACGGGTAAAAAAGGCGCTGGAAATCCCATTTTTCGAAGAATGCCTTGTCTGTTTTGTGCATGTTTATAATAAAAATCTGCCTTTGGTAGGGCGTGTTCGGGATCACGATAACATTGAGGAAAAACATGTACTGGACATTGTTTCCAGTTTCTGTATGAAGTCAGATAGTGGTTTTTATGTGGATACTTTTCATACAACCAGGCTTGGAATGGAAGATGGCACATTATTATATGTGATGGAGGCTAAGAAATTTCCAGGCTGGATCCGTGAAAACAGCCAGCTTTTGGATATCGAAAAAGAAGCACTTTAAGATCAGAAAAATTCGATATATAGAATAGGCATTTAAGTGTTTGAAGAATAAGGCATTTTGGGATATGAGAATCCAGAAAAGATACCCAAGTATTCAACATATAGGGTACAGATTCTTATTGATTTTGAGTGGGAGGTGGAAATGAAAAAGGAGGATGTGTTGTTAAGACTGATTGCGATATCAGGGGAATTGCCAGCAGGCCTGGTAGGAGAAATTGTAGAATCAGAATCTTATGCAGCAGCTCTTATTACCAGGCTGAAAAAGGAAAATTATATCTCTGTGAGAAATGCAGGCGGATATAAGGGGTATGTGTTAAGGAGGAAAGGGAAAAGGTATCTTCTGGAGAGGTATGAAGATGACCTTTCCTTTTTTCTTTCTGGATCTGCACAGACCAATCATGTGAAAAGTGAACCGGAAAAGAGGCTGCGGCTTTATCGGATGAGCGAGGTATGGGTCTTTCTTTGGAAGATGGGTATTGAGATTTTTCAAAGCCAGAAGCCAGATCTTGGAAATGGGTTTGAAAAAAGTGGGAAAAAAGCAGTGTATTATGGCAGTCTGGAATACAAAGAGAGCGCAGAAGCAATCAAGGGTTCCAGAGCCTGCGGCGTGCTACTTACCGGGGATACAGCTTATGTCGTTTACAACACCATGGCAAAAAGAATGAAATGGGCGCAAAAGATGGAAATGGCAATGCGTACCTGGACCGAACGTATGCTGTTAATTGGTGGAGGATTACGACAGGCTGATTCGCTTATCTTGGGAAATACTATGGATTTCCTTCTTGAACTTTTAAATAGTGATGGCGGTGTTCGCAAAAATCTATATCAGGTAGATGATGTGTACGAACACTATTATTACATCCCGCGGACAGATAACGCAAAGGTTCAGATGGAGCTTCTATTAACTTCCTGGAAACGGGAGAAGATAAAAAATCTGTTAGCAACATTAGTAAAGTATCCAAGGCGTAAACAATACGCCTTAAGCGAGGGCTTTGATAAGGACATGCAGCTAATCTATTTCTGTCATGAATTGGATATGCGTCATTTGTGCCGCATAAAGCAGGAAATTGGCTGGAAGCAGAAAGGAACAATCATCTGCTTAGATTACCAGGCGAATGTGCTCAGAGCATATTTTGGAGAGGGGGTGAGGGTTCGTGAGCTGAATACAGATAAAATCATGGAATATCTGACTAAGGGCAGGGACGAATAAGCCCACAGTCTAAGTCAGGAGGTGTCTATGAGTAATCTATTTGACACTGGAAGTGAAACAGTAAACAGGATGTGCCGCCTGCAGTTTACGGGAAATGTCATTCCGTCCACCTGGTATCACACAATTAAAAAAGAAACCGGAAAACCAAACTTAAATGCGATTATTATTCTGGCGGACATTGTGTACTGGTATCGGCCTGTGGAAATCCGGGATGAGGCAACCGGGCAGTTGTGCGGATTCAAAAAGAAATTCCAGGCTGACATTCTACAGAGAAACTATCAGCAGTTGGCGGATCAGTTTGGTATCACGAAACGAGATGCGGTGAACGCTATCGTTGAACTGGAAAAGCTAGGAGTGGTAACAAGGGTATTTCGGACAGTCAACATCAAAGGGCAACTTTACTCCAATGTCATGTTCCTAAATCTGGATGTAGATGTATTAATTCAATTAACCTATCCGGAAACGTTGGAAAATGCATTCATAGGGATACCAGATACCCCCTATCACTCATTTGGGGGACAGCCCCCACCGAAAAAAGTGACAGGGGTCACTAATATAAGTGAGAGGGTATCCCCGAAAAAAGTGACAGCTGTCCCCGATTTGGGGGAGACATATACAAAGAATACATACAAAGACTTTAACAAAGATTTCTCCCTCTCTTCATATCGGGAAGTGGAAGATCAGATAAAACGGCAGATTGAGTATGAAAACCTGATATTGGATCATCCACATGATGACAGGGTAGGGGAAATATTGGGATTGATTGTGGATGTGATGACTTCATCCGCAGAGATAATCCGGGTGAACCGGGAAGAGAAGCCAGCAAATGTGGTAAAAGCCCAATTTGCCAAATTAACAAAAGAGCATGTGGATTTTGTTTTATTCAGAATGGATTCCAATACCACAAAGGCCAGGAATATCCGGGCGGTCCTTCTTACAGCACTATATAATGCTGTCAACACAATGAGCAGCTATTACGATAACCTATATCAATATCACATAGTAGAAGAAATGAGAGGTGATGAAAGGAAAAAGGATGTTTAAAAAATTTGATAAATGGAAGTTGATTCTTGTAATCATTGGGGCAGTATTGTTAGCAGGATACATGGGAGGATTTTTATACATTCTTCTTGGAGATGCAAATGTTGACCTTAACCCTATTCACTGTATGGCGGCAGGATGGACCAGCACCGGGGGCAGGATGTGGATCCTGTTCTCGGTTCTGGTACTTTTCTTTCTTACGGCACTCGTGATTTATCGTGGCAGTGAAAACCCATTACAGGATGAGCGTGGTTTTGAGTTGTCCGATCAGGGTACTTACGGAACTGCTGGCTTTATGAAAGAAGGGGAACAGGCAGAGATATTAAGGGCTGATAAAACAATAGACGGAGTAAATGGAATCATATTTGGCAGGGAGCTTGGAACAGGAAAGGTTCTAAGCCTTCCTGTAGATTCCAGGCTAAACCGGAACATTGCTGTCTGCGGCTCCCAGGGTTCTATGAAATCCAGGGCATTTGCAAGAGTCATGGCATTACAGTGCGTGCGCCGTGGGGAGAGCATGTACATTACGGATCCCAAATCCGAACTTTATGAGGACTTATGTGCGTATCTGAAAGATTCAGGATATGTGGTAAAACAATTGAACTTGATTCAGCTGACGCATTCGGATGCCTGGAACTGTTTGGCAGAAATTGATGAGGGAGAGCTGATCGATGTATTTTGTGATGTGGTAATTCGTAACACCACAGACAAATTTGATCATTTTTACGATAATGTGGAGATGGATTTATTAAAAGCTCTTTGCCTGTATGTGTATGAGGAATATCCGCCAGAGCAGCGTACCTTTGCGGAGGCCTATAAACTCTTGCTCAATAAAAGTGTCGATATGCTGGATTCGATTTTTGAAAGACTGCCAACGAACCATCCAGCAAAAGGGCCATATCAGCTCTTTGCAAAAGCGGAAAAGGTAAAAGGAAATGCGGTGCTTGGTCTTGGAACCAGGTTACAGATTTTGCAAAATAAACTGGTACAACAAATCACCAGTCATACGGATATCGATCTTTCACTTCCAGGAAAAGAAAAGTGTGCATATTTTTGTATCACATCCGATCAGGATTCTACGTTTGATATGTTGGCAACTCTTTTCACCTCATTTCTAATCATCAAATTGGTTCGTCTGGCTGATCGGACTGAAGAGCGCGTGCTGCCGGTTCCAGTAAGTTTCATCCTTGATGAGTTCCCCAACATCGGCGTGGTTCCTGACTTCAAAAAGAAGCTTGCAACAGCCAGATCCAGGCGAATTGGCATGAGTATCTTGTTCCAGAACATTCCACAGCTTCAGAACCGTTACCCGGACAATCAGTGGGAGGAAATTCTTGGAGGCTGTGATTTCTCCATTTTTCTTGGCTGTAATGACATGACAACCGCAACCTATTATAGTGACCGGACTGGAGAGATTACGGTGTCAGTAGCTTCTATCAGGAAAAACTATTATACCATACGTGCCACTGACTATGTACCGGAATATTCAGAGTCAAGATCCCTTGGAAAAAGGCAGCTCCTTCTTCCAGATGAGGTGCTTCGCTATCCACTAAACCAGGGAATCTTGATTATTCGTGGCCACAATGTGTTGAAGTTCCAGAAATTAGACTATACCGAACATGAAGATGCAAAGAAGCTCCGTCTGGAAAAAGTTGTGGAACACGTCCCAGAGTGGTACAAAGAATGGGAAAAGGAAAAAACACAGGAACAGCCTTTTTCATATATGGGGCAGGAAGATGATGTATCTACTCAACCTCAGTCAGAAGGTAGTATAAGTGAGACCTGGGAAGAACCTGTTGCACTTGATACAAAGCCCAAAAGAAAACCAGGCAAAAAAACGAATCCTGTTCAAAGCGTAACACGAGTGGAAGATTTATTTACTGGGAGGGAGGTGAAGCCGGATGACAATTGATCTGGCACAGATCAAAGACAATTCCATGGTACGGTATGGTTTTAAGATCCTTCTCATGCGGGAATTTGATATCCACATAAACGAGACGGATGTTAGCAGACTCATAAAAGCGGCAGGATGTATTGAAATATATGATTCTTTAGAAGAATTTCTGGAAAAGAGCAGTTGGAAAAAAGATAATCCAGAGCTGTGCGAAAAGAAGTATTTATTGGATAATCATATTTGCAGGTATATCCAGGGGAAAGTCTGGTATTTTTCCAGGCTTCGGTACGAGAATCAAATGTAGGAAATACAAAGTTGGAATATCTTATAAAGCTATTGATTTTTATAATAAATCATGCTAATATAAAGAAACATAATTTAGTTTTCACTTTTTAATACTTAGGTCTACGGACCGAAAATTCAGGGCTATTTTGCAGAAGAGATTATTCGGATTTTGCAAATAGCTCTGAATTTTTTTATAAAAAAGGCAGCAAAAAGGAGACTCCATAGAGGATAGAAGAGTCTCCTTTTTTGAGGTTCCTATTTTGGGACCAAAGGCCATACTTAAAGCAACAAATTGCAGCTGCAATTAGGGGCGCTGCTAAAAAACATTGTTCTTAAGTAGGAGAAAATGATGAAACAAATAATGAAAAAAAACTTTAAAAGAATATCATCTTTATAATAATTGAAAAATGAAAACAAGTCAATAGATTTTATGAAAATTATAAAAAAATCGAAAACCGGAACCAAAAATCAGAAAATTAAAACAAAATGCTTTAGGAAATATCGTGAGATCCTTTGAGCCAAAAATCTTGACACGGTTTCTCACACTCTCTATAATGAGGATATATTTCGGTTTAGAGTTATAGAAGTAAAGCGGGGGAAGTTTTTTGACAAAAGAGGCAATTTATCAGTATGTAAAAGAGCAATATGGAACAACACCGGAGCATCTTTGGAAGCGGGATCCTAAGTCAGCGGTGCTTCGGCATAAAAACGGAAAATGGTATGCAGTTTTTATGAATGTAGATAAGAATAAATTAGGAATTCCGGAAGAGGGAAGCGTAGACATTATGAATGTGAAATGCAATCCGGAGTTAAATGGGTTTATTGCACGAACCTATGGGATTAGGCCAGGGTACCACATGAATAAGGAGCATTGGATATCTGTAGTATTGGATGGCTCTGTTGGAGATGGTAAAACACTGGATTTTTTGGATATGAGTTATGATTTAATTGATACGGGAAGAAAATAATTTTTTTAAATACCCTTTAGGAATAGAAATAAACCTAAAGGGTATTTTCCTCTTAAGCGATGTACAAGGGAGGATGTATTATTCTTTATCTTAAGAGGGAAGCTTCCTGGTTGCAGTAAATACATCTATATTTTCCACTGGAGGACAGTTTGAAGATGTGCTCACAGTTTGCTTCCGTACTGGTAATGCAGCGGGGATTTTTGCATTTGATTACATTCTTTAACGTTTTTGGCGGAACAGGGTGGTATTTTTTTACCACTTTTCCATCACGGATCACGATCAGCGTGACACCCTCATTTAAGTAACCAAGGACTTCCAGACGCTCAGGCTCTGTAAGCCCCTCTATTTTAATCAGGTCTTTACAGCCGTATTTTTCACTTCTTACAGACTGCAAAAGGGCAACGGACTGTTTCTGGGAGTCCAGTTCCAGAAGCTTGTAAATATCCATTCCTTTTCCAGCCGGGATATGATCGATCACAATTCCGTTTTGGATAGATTCAATCTTTAACATTACAGCACCGTCCTTCCTGTCAGCGGATCCGGGATTTCAAGCAGAGCCATGATCAATGCCATACGGATATATTTTCCGTTCTGCACCTGGTCAAAATAAGCGGCTCTTGGATCCTGGTCCACGTCTGTGGCAATTTCGTCCACCCTTGGGAGAGGATGGAGAACCGGCATATCCGGCTGTGCCAGATTTAATTTTTCCCGGTTTAAAATATAGGTATCCTTTAACCGGACATAATCTTCCTCGTTAAAGAAACGTTCTTTCTGAACTCTTGTCATATAGAGCACGTCCAGCTTGGGAAGGGTTTCCTCCAGGCTGGTGACTTCTTTGTAAAAAGAATGGTTTGGCTTTAAGGTCTCTTCCATCACGTAATCCGGGATCTTAAGTTCCTCCGGGGAGATGAAGTAAAACTCGTTTCCAGGATGACGTACCAGGCTGTTTACCAGGGAATGTACGGTGCGTCCAAATTTCAGATCCCCGCAAAAGCCAACTGTCAGATGATCCAGATGACCTTTCCTCTGACGGATAGTCATAAGGTCAATCAGTGTCTGGGTTGGATGGTTATGACCGCCATCCCCGGCATTAATTACTGGCACTGTGGCATACATGGAGGCACGAAGGGGAGCGCCTTCCTTGGGATGCCGCATTGCAATGATATCTGCATAGCAGCTTACCACCCGGGCGGTATCAGCTACCGTTTCTCCTTTTGTGGCACTGGACTGCTCAGCACCAGCAAAGCCAAGGGCCTTTCCTCCAAGGCTTAGCATGGCAGATTCAAAGGAAAGACGTGTTCTGGTACTTGGCTCGTAAAAAAGAGTAGCAATCTTTTTCCCATTCGCCACATGGCTGTACACTTCCGGATTTTCTGCAATGCGGTCTGCCAGATCCAGAACTTTTGTAGTTTCTTCAAGGGTAAAATCAAGTGGATCGATCAAATGTCTCATAACCAGGCTCCTTTTGTTAAAAACTGATCCCGTCTGGCTCCGACGGAAATAAACTGGATCTCATGGTTCAAAAGCTGCTCCAGGATACGGATGTAGGCTTTGGCATTCTCCGGAAGCTCTTCATACGTCCGGCAGCCGGAAATATCGCATTCCCAGCCCGGGAGCATTTCTACTACAGGGACAAAGCTGTCCAGTTCATCCATAGGGTCAAAATCCATGGTCACAACACCGTCACGTTTGTAGCCTGTGATCACGGGAATCTCTTTCATGGAACTTAAGACATCCATTTTGGTAAGTGCGATCTGATCTGCATTCTGGCATTTTAATCCATAACGGCTGGCTACGGCATCAAACGGTCCCACCCTGCGGGGACGGCCTGTGGCAGCACCATATTCACCGCCCGCTTTTCGAAGCTCTTCTTCCCAGGCATCGGACATTGCCTTTTCTGCTACAAAAGGACCGGCACCAACACAGGTAGAATATGCTTTTAAAACGCCCACCACATGATCCAGGGATTTTCCCGGAATTCCGGCACCGATCGGGCCATAGGCAGAAATGGTAGAGGAACTTGAGGTATAGGGGAAAATACCATAATCAATATCCCTCATGCGCCAAGCTGGGCTTCCAGCACTACCTTTTTGCCCTCTGACAGTGCCTGTTCCAGAAACTCACCCGTGTCTGCAATATAGGAGCCAAAGAGTTCTGCCTGTTCCTCACACCAGGTGAGAAGAGCAGGGTAAGACATTGGCTCCTGATGATAGCAGCCTGCAAGCTCCAGGTTTTTTGCCTCCAGCATGGTTTTTAATCTGGCTTTTACGGAATCCTCTTTTAAATGAAGCAGATCCCCAAGACGAAGGGTTTTCTTACGGTACTTGTCACTGTAGGCGTAGGCGATTCCACGGCGGGTAGAGCCAAAGGCGCTTCCGGTTTTTGCCAGCCGGTTTTCTTCTAACTCATCCTGTACCTTGTGCCATGGCATGGAGATCGTGGCACGCTTTGAAAGCTTCAGATGATCCGGTGTAACCCGGATTCCTTTTTTCTCTATTTCATGGATTTCCCGGGAAGATGTTCCAGATCGACTACCATTCCGTCCCCGAGGACACATACCACACCTGGATGTAAGATACCAGATGGGAGAAGATTTAAGACAAATTTACCCTGGTCGGTGACCACTGTGTGACCTGCGTTGTTGCCGCCCTGGTAGCGGACTACCACATCTGCCTGCTCCGCTAAAAGATCGATCACACGGCCTTTTCCTTCATCGCCCCAGTTTATACCGGTTACTGCTGTAAGCATTTGTTCCTCCTTTGAAAACACGTTCCTGTTTCCCTTTTTTATTCGGGTACATAATACGCTTGACGTAGGAATAAGTAAAAACTATAATTGATATAATTGGAATAAATATATGATATGCCAAAAGAAAAGGAAAAATATTATGGACGTAAATTTCGAGTATTACAAGATCTTTTATTATGTGGCAAAATACCACAACTTTACCAAGGCCGCCCAGGCGTTAAACAACAGCCAGCCTAACATCACCCGGGCCATGAACTGTCTGGAACAGCAGCTGAATACCACTTTATTTATCCGTACTAACCGCGGTGTACAGCTTACCCCGGAAGGAGAGCGGCTTTATACCCATGTGCTTGGTGCAATGGAGCAGTTTCAGGCTGCAGAAGAGGAGCTGGCGGACAGCTCCGGGCTTTCCCACGGAAGTATAGCAATTGGCGCCAGCGAAACTGCCTTGAATATTTTCCTGCTTGATAAATTAAAAAATTTCCATATGACTTATCCGGGAATCCGGCTGAAGCTTTATAACCATTCCACCCCGGAAGCCATTGAATCCGTAAAAAGCGGAAAGATCGATTTTGCAGTAGTTTCCACTCCGGCAGAGGTGGATTCCCCATTGAAACAGATCATGCTCATGCCCTTCCAGGAGATTCTGGTTGGTGGTACCACTTTTACAGCGCTTGGAAGCCAGGAGCTTTCCCTTCGGGAGGTAAAGAACTATCCGCTGATTTCTCTTGGACGGGAAACTATGACCTATAAATTTTACAACAGTGTATTTTTATCCCATGGCCTGGATCTTTCCCCGGATACGGAAGCTGCCACTGCGGACCAGATCCTGCCGCTTGTAAAATGCGAGCTTGGCCTTGCCTTTTTGCCCCAGCCAATGGCAGCGCCCTCCCTTCTGAAAAAAGAAATCGTACAGATCCCACTAAAAGACGAAATCCCGGAGCGTCAGATCTGTCTGGTGTATGACAGCCAGCATCCTATGGGCGCTGCGGCAAGGGAATTAAAAAACACAATTGTAGCTGGGCGGGTTTAAAACCAGCGTATGGAGAAAATTTTAGTGAGTTGTAAAAAACTTGGAGGAGGTTTTCTATGGATTACATCAAAGAAGCAAAAAAACTTGGGTTTTCAAATGCGGCAATCATGGATACACAAAAACTTGTGTTCAAACCGGAATACCGAAAGTTTTGTGAAGAAAATCAGTGTGGATGTTACAACGTGAATCCCGCCTGTCCACCTGAATGCGGAACAGTAGAATCTATGAAACAAAGGGTATTCGCCTATGAAAAAGCGCTTATTCTCCAGACGATACAAAACAAGGATATGGACTACAAAATGGCGAAGCTTGCGCACAATAAACTCACCGAACAGCTGGCCTCTAAAATAATGGAATCTGGAAATACCGACCTGCTGATCATGTCCGCTGGTCCTTACAGGCACCATTCCTGCATGTCCGCCTACTGTGTTGATGCCCAGGAAATGGCAGATGCGGTGGGAATGATCTGCTGGGGGACCGATGATAAGATACGGTATTTTTCACAAATTTTATTTCATGGAAACTTGTAATGGAAAACACATACAACGGTCAATGATATGGCAGACATAAAAATATGATATGAAAGAGAAACCTTTCATCCTATTGCGGTATGACTATAACAATGCTATAATCCCTCCCGAAAAGAGACAAGTACAGCTCTCATCATGATCCAAACAGAAAAAGAGGCGTTTTAGTATGAAAACAGTTTTACCAAGAGAACAGGCTGTAGAAGATATTTTTTCCAAAATCCTGGCTTCCCCGGAGGCATCAAGAAGACTTCGTGAAGTGTTTTACCAGTATCTGGATGATGAACATATGCTGGTGGATGAGGATCCGGACCACTTTTTGCAGGTACTCTTTCACGCTTACCAGAACGGGGATGTAAGTGCCCTTCTTCTGGAATTGTGCGGAAAAAGTATGTTTGATCTGCTCCGCGAAGCCTATCTGATCCCAAGAAAATTCCATGGAAAGGCAGGAGAGAATCCGGTCCTTCTTACCAATGTGGAAGGGAAGCTTCTTAAAGATGTTGGAAAGATGGTTTCCGCCCATGACTATGGAAAATTTAAGGAAACCTTTGACCGGCATGAATGCGTACCAAGATCCAGACTTTATCTGGCAGATGGATATGACATTGTACGCTCTTACATGGATGGATTGGAAATTAAAGAGGAAAAAGAAGAGTGCCAGCGTGGGATTTTAATCCTCTATGCACTTCCGGATACCTGTAAGCTGGGGCTTACAGAAGCGCAGGCTTATGCGGTTGTATGGAAGACTTTCCAGGAGATCCAGCAGGCAGCACCCCGTGCAGTGGTCTTTTACGGACAGGAGACCGGTGTAAAAAAGGAAAATCCTGAGAAACCCTTTGATGAACTTGGCGTTCTGCTTCCCATCCATGAGTTTGAAAAGAAAATGCTCCAGCATATGGAGGAAATTGACGGGATCGTCCTTGCCTGCAGGGAGCGGATGATGGAACTAGCTGGAAATGACAGCCTGAAATTATAAAGGGACTTTTCGGAAGGAAGTGGGCTTATGCAGCCAGAAATGATCAGAAAAAATCACATGGACGTGGAGTGGCATGAATACACCGATGAAAATGGCCAAAATACTCCCGTTATAAATGCAAGCATCACCGAAAAGGCTTCCATTATCGGACGTGTGGGGATCATGTTTTTATCCTGTGGGACTGGAGCCTGGAGGGTCCGAAGCTCCATGAATGCCCTGGCCGAAGCAATGGGAATTACCTGTACCGCAGATATCGGACTGATGTCCATTGAGTACACCTGTTTTGATGGGGAAAATGGCTTTACCCAGTCTTTATGCCTTACCAATACAGGGGTGAATACGTCAAAGCTGAACCGGCTGGAGCATTTTATCCGCAATTTTGAAACAGAGGGAAAAAACATGTCCGGGGAAGAGCTTCACAGCTATCTGGATGAAATTGAAAGGATCCATGGCCTTTATTCCCCGGCTGCCCTGGGACTGGCTGCCGCCATTGCATGCTGTGGATTTACCTTTCTTTTAGGCGGAGGACCAGTAGAGATGTTTTGTGCTTTTATTGGAGCAGGACTTGGAAATTTCCTTCGCTGCAAGCTGACCAAGCATCATTTTACCCTGTTCCTTGGCATTGTTTCCTCTGTCTCCCTGGCATGCTTTGTATATGCAGGATTATTAAAATTAGGGGAAATCCTGTTTGGGATTTCCATTCAGCATGAAGCAGGATATATCTGTGCCATGCTTTTTATCATCCCTGGTTTTCCCTTTATTACCAGCGGAATCGACCTGGCAAAACTGGATATGCGTTCTGGTATGGAACGGCTTACTTATGCACTGATTATTGTTCTGGTAGCCACTATGTCTGCCTGGATCATGGCTATGCTTCTTCACTTACAGCCGGTGGATTTCATAAAGATCCATATGCCTGTTGCAATGTGGATCCTCACACGGCTTATTGCAAGCTTTTTCGGCGTGTTCGGTTTCTCCATCATGTTTAACAGTCCGGTAAGGCTTGCCTGTTCTGCAGCAGTGCTTGGGGCGGTTGCAAATACCCTGCGGCTGGAGCTTGTGGATCTTGCCGCCTTACCTCCGGCAGTGACCGCATTTATCGGAGCTCTGACAGCCGGGCTTCTGGCCTCCCTTCTGAAAAATAAGGTGGGCTACCCAAGGATTTCCGTTACCGTTCCTTCTATTGTGATCATGGTACCGGGGCTTTATTTATACCGTGGATTTTATAATCTTGGAATCATGTCCTTATCTGTGTCTGCCTCCTGGTTTGCAGCTGCACTTCTGATCATTGCAGCGCTTCCGCTTGGACTAATCTTTGCAAGGATTTTAACAGATAAGGCGTTTCGGTATTGTACCTGACAGGTGCAAAAAGCGAGTCACGGAGGGCCAACACCCCTGTTTATGCACCAATCTTAAAAAAAATTACTTTTCCAATCTACAGGGAGGATGCTATAATGGAGGAGACAAAAATAATTCTTTTCTTTTAATAGAGAAGAGTGGAATTTAGAGAAAACAAGAAGTTCTTTATATTGTAAAATGCAGGAGGGTGAAATATGGATTGGGATCTTAAAATAACAGATCTGGAAGGATCTACACCAGAGCACTCTGCTGTAATTGTAAATTTTGTTGCAGCGGTCAGGCACCAGTTAAAAAATAGTACTTGCTATGTATATTCGGATAATGTGCAATACCGTTTCAAAGATAACCAGGGCAATAACAAGATTGTGATTCCGGATGCTTCCATAAACTGCCGTACGAAATCAAGGCGTGGAAACACTTTTACAGATGCGCCACGTTTTGTTATGGAGGTTTTGTCACCATCAACAGAAAATTATGACCGGACAGAGAAAATGCAGCTGTATTGTGAGCAGGAGATTGAAGAGTATTGGATCGTTGACTGGCGTAAAAAAACAGTTGAAATCTATGAACTGGATTATGAGGGGGAGATTCCCAAATACTATCTTTTAAAAACAGTCACAGAAGAAAATAAGGATGAGTTACAACTGCTTCATTTTCCAAAGATAAAGATTACCTTTGACGAATTATTTGAAGAAATTGATTAGTGCTTGTAACCAAGACCGCAATAAATGTGATAGGTGAAATTGCGAAAAAAGGATATTTGATTATAAATAAGAATTGTAAAAGTGATTTGCAAAATAGTGAATCACTTTTTTATTTGAAAATATTTTTTTCAAAAATCCTATTGACACAGAAAAAATCAAATTGCTACATTGGAACTGCAACAGGAAATGGTTTCGAAAATGGAGGGTTTGCGATGAGAAAAGCAAAAAAATGTAACACAGGAAAGAAGAAATTCGTAGTTGTTTGGCTGGCATTGGTAGTTTTGTTCCTTGGAAGCTTTATAAGGCCAGTGGATGTCCAGGCTGCAAAAGTGAAACTGAACAAATCGGCGGTTACCATCTATCGGGGAGCTTCCACGTCGCTGAAAGTATCGGGAAGCAAAAAGAAAGTAAAATGGAGTTCTTCTAAAAAATCCGTTGCATCTGTTTCGGCTTCTGGAAAAGTAACTGGAAAAAAGGGTGGATCAGCATACATCTGTGCAAAAGTGGGAAAACGTACCCTGAAATGTAAAGTGACCGTAAAAGAGCCGAATAAATCCAAACGCCTTAATCTGGCCAAGAAAGAAGCAAAGAAAATCGTAAAAAAATATGTGGCTGCGGATCTGAATGCAAAGGAGCGGGCTTTTGTATTGTTCCGGTATCTGACCGAGCATTGTTCCTGGCAGTTAAACCAGTCTTCAGAAGCCTACCAGAAGAATTATGGAAATGAAGCTTATGCAGCTTTGGTAATGAAAAAAGCAGCCTGCTCAGGATATGCAAAAGCGTACACACTGCTTTGTGAGGCTGCGAATGTTCCGGTACGGCATGTGAATGCCGGCAGCTGGACACACCAGTGGAATGAAGTAAAGGTAAACGGTAAATGGATCAAGGTAGATGCTTATGGTGGAACTTTTGCAGATACCACCGGAATTCGAAAATCCTTAAGAACTTCATCGGAGGATCAGGAACAGTTAGTATTTCATTTTACGATTGAGAGATAATTTCAGAATGAAAATAGAGAAGCTGGGGCAGAAATGGAATATGCCTGTAATAGAAATGGAATATGCCTGTAATAGATGTTGACAAATATAGCATAATAAAATTATAATATGTATATAATATTACTATGAAAGCGAGAGGTGATCTTATGAACATTCGTCCATCAGCTGCTATTAGACAAAATTATAATGAGATTGCAGATCTTTGCCGTAAATCTTCAGAGCCTGTTTTTCTGACAAAAAATGGAGAAGGTGATCTTGTGGTGATGGATATTGAATCCTTTAACCGACGGGAGAAAATGTTGAAATTAAGAGAAGAACTGCTTGCTGTTGAAGAGGATCGTCTGGCAGGAAGAACAGGATGCAGTCTTGATGAATTGGAAAGTTATCTTGATAATATAATAGAAGAGGGCTGAAAATGTCAGAAAGAAGAAAATACAAAGTTATCGTATCGGACCGGGCGAAGCAAATGCTTGGAGTACATATTCGCTTTCTGGCACAGGTAGATAAGGATGCCGCAAGAAATAAGAAAAAAGAATTAATGGAAGCAATGCGTTCATTAGCGTATAGTCCAAATCGTTTTCCTTTTTTGAATGAACCTTATATTCCATGTAATAAATATCACAAAATGTTTGTGAAAAACTGGTATTTGATTTTATATCAAATTGAGGATGATACAGTTTATGTGGATTACATTTTAGACTGTAGAAAAGAGTATAATTGGCTCATCCGTTGAACCAGCAGTTGTACTTATTTGCAACTAAAATGTGACATGATTGCAACATATCTAAAAATGCAGAGATGTATCGCTGGAGGTGAGCATCCCTGCATTTTTTATGGGTACATTGTGATTCAATTGAAATAGTATGAAAGAACTATAAGGGGTATCGGTGGTTCACGGTAATTGCTTGTGTATTAACAAAAGCTTTATACAGATGAATGTAATCACTTAAAAAGGTGCAGGTTAATCAAAAAGATTGTGTTTATTCGCTCTTTTCTGAGCAATTTCATATACTTCTTCGTCTGCTCGGACGCCGATTACAATAATCATCATAGACGATTCGGTACGGCGAAGCTGATATACAACACGCAAACCAGCAGAGCGGAGTTTAATCTTCAGAAGTCCGGCAAGATTAGTACTGCTGTGATTACCAAGCGGTTTTCCATAACCTTGTTCTTCAACAGGCAGTGGATTTTGCTGAACTTTTTTGATGGCCTTCAGAACAAGAATACGCTGACTTCCATCTAGGTCTTTTAAGTCTTTTTCTGCTTCAGGAAGGTATTCTAGTTTCCAATTCATTCAATGTCTACCTCGTCAAAACCGGTAAGATCGTCTTCTGTAATACCAAGACGGCGGTTCATTTCTTCCTCAGAAATTAAAGTGGCAGGATTAAAGTGTGCCATACGTTCAGAAGCAACGGCAAGAAGACGAGCATCATTTACCTCATCCATTAGACGGACGTATTCTTCAGGGGAAATGAGAACACATTCTGCAACGTTGTTTTTCATTACGACTTTAGCACCACTCTGCTTCACATCTTCAAAAATTTTTCCAGCAAGGCCACGGTTAAATTGGCTGATCGGAACCGTATTTTTAATTGCACTCATAACAGATGCCATAATCGTCAACTCCTTTCTTTACTTGTATTATAGCAGATACCTGCAAAATATCAACTAATTAATCAATATATTTACTGACAAATATACGCGAAATGGAATCCTTTAGGTATTGCCTTTCGGGTGATGGTGATTTTATCTCCTAATGATTGAAATATCTTCTAAAAAATAGTGAAATTTAGGAGATAAATAATTACCTGGGAGATTGGTTATAAGAATTTACTGGAATAAAAAATTTATTAGGCTTGAACTTTTGAAGATTTTTGCAGCCAATATTAGCAAGTGTATTTATTTGCAACTAAAATGCGACACGATTGCAACATCCATAATATTGACTTCAGATTCTCTTTATAATAGAATGGTACTCGTAAAAAGAAGGCACGAAAAAGCAGTTTGTTTATGCAGGCTGCTTTTTTTGTGCCTTCTTGTCGTATAAATAATAGGAGGGCAACACATGGCGAACACAAAAAAAGCAATTGAAGAAGTAACGGAAAAAGAAATTCCACGCGCAGCCTATGAAGGTGTCTTAACAATCGACGTTGACGCACAGGTGGAGAGCGCACAGGAGCAGGAGGATACCAGATGGCACCAGCTACTTAATGCACACCGTACCAGAAAGGTACTCACAGGCCAGCTTGGTGGTATTGAGAAGCTGGAAAGCGGCTGGATGGTTGCAGTAACTTATTACAACGGTTTTCGTATTATCATCCCGATGAATGAAATGATGATTAACTTAAGCGGAGACGGCCGGGAGAACGCAGACACCTTAAACCGCCAGGTTCGTATTGCCAACAACATGCTTGGCTGTGACATTGATTTCATTATCAAGGATCTGGATACCAAAAGCCGGAGTGTGGTAGCCTCACGAAAGGATGCCATGCTGAAAAAGCGTCAGACTTTCTACATTGGAGAAGAAGGGGAGAAGCCGCTCCTGTATCCCGGAAGAATCGCAGAAGCCAGGGTGATCGCAGTAGCACCAAAAGCAGTACGCCTGGAGGTGTTTGGTGTGGAAGTATCCGTCCGGGCGCGTGATATGGCCTGGGAGTGGATGCTGGATGCCAGTGAAAAATTCCAGGTTGGTGACCTTGTCCAGGTTATGGTTAATAAAGTAGATGGTCAGGAACCAGAACAGATTAGCGTGGAAGTGGATGCCAAAACCCCGACGGCCAATCTCAATAAAGATAATCTTCGGAAATGCCACCGTCAGGGCAAGTACACAGGTGTGATCACAGAAGTTTATAAAGGCACGTATTTTATGAGGCTTGATATCGGGGTGAATGCCGTGGCACATTCGTGCAACATGCCAACCCTTCCGGGAAAGGGAGATAAAATCGGAATTGTAGTGACCAGAATTAACGATAATTACGAAGTCGCAGAAGGGATTATCACAAGGCTGATTAAAAGATATAAATAAAAATTAAAACTAACGAAAATCCTATTGACACAGAAAATGCGATTTTTTTAAAATCGGGACAAACAGGAAAGGAGACGAATGAAATGGCAAAAATGAAGAAAAAACAGCAGAATGAAAAACTGTATTGTCCCTACTGTGGCGGGCTGGCGGTGCTGCGTCCAGCAGAGTATGTTTATGGTGAGCGTAATTTAAATCCTGATAACTATTTGTATGTTTGCAGTGGTTACCCATCCTGTGATTCTTATATTGGAGTCCATAAAAAGAGTATGCGGCCTATGGGAACTCTGGCAAATGGGGATCTTCGCCATAAACGGATTGAAGCACACCGGGCGTTAAATAAGGTGGTACAGGCTGGCATCATGACCAAACATGGTGCTTATATCTGGCTGCAGAACCGCCTGTGCCTGCGGGAAAAGGACATGCACATTGGAATGTTCTCCGAGTACCGGTGTGAGGAAACTATCCGGGAGTGTAATATACTTATGGAACAATATGCAAAGACGAACCGAATTTCTTCCTGTGAGAAGAAAACGCTGGCAGCATGAGAAATGGAAAAAATATCCTGCGTTTGCAGGCGGATGAGGAAGATGTCTACCACCTGATGGATCTAAGGGAACGGTATTTTGTACTGATCGGAGCAAGCTCCCTTATAGAGGGAATCGCGGCTTATTTTCTGTTTTTCCAGATCCGATGCTGGGATCTCATATATCTGTGTGCGGCACTTTTCCTTGGGATTTTTCTTCTTCTAAGGCAGTCAAACAAAATCAGTAAAAGAATCATGGAAGCGGAAGTCTGTTACATGGAGCTGGATGAATTCAGTCTGGCAGTCTGCCAGCCGGAAAAAAACGGGCATTATGAGTGCTGCCGGATCTTTTATGAGGAGATTGATAGAATCGTAGAAGGCAGTCGCAGAGGAATCCCGGAATTTTACATTGTGTTGGACGAAAACGAAAACCGGGAGAGCTTTTTCCTTCTGGACGAGGAAGAGCAGGACCGGACGATCTTCCTTGTCCGCTCGTTTGGATTTAATCATCAGAGGTTTACGGAGTTTTATAGGAAGCTCCGCTGGAATGTTCCCGGAAAAACCCGGATCATTGGAACGAAGAACCAGGAGGTATGGAACCTTCGAAAACCAAATATCGAAGTCTGCATTGTGGCAGGAATGATTGCCTGTTATGTGATTCCGAAACTCCTGGAAGTTATGAAGCTACACTAGGAGGAACTGGATTATGAAATGGTACACAGCCATTGGATGCAAAATGGAAGATGATGAGGGCAGGCTTCTGGTAAAGATTGGCGGTCAGGAAAAGGTGCTCACAGAGATGGAAGCTATGCTGTGGGCGGCCCTTACCTGGAGCCTCTGTGCGGAAAATAAAATTTATTCCCAGATGTACCGTGTCTTATGTATTACATTTGGGGAAGCACATGCAACTGAGTGGGCGGATGAAGAGGATTTTTTGTTTTGCTTAAGGCGCCTGAAAAAACGTGGTCTGGTAGCGGAGTGTGATGGCGAGAGTAAGGAGGAAGCTTTGTGGCTCCTTCTTAGTAAATCTGTGGTATCGCCTGTCACGGATTCGTTTTCAGAGCGGTTAGGCGCATTTGCAGACGATCTGGCACTTGGAAAAGGACTGAAAATCGCATTGCGGGCTTTTAAAAGGCCCGTGTTTACCTATGAAGAGCGAATGGTTCTACAGCAGCTTGCAGGTGGTGGCTATATTCCTTATCATCTGGCAGAGTTAACCAGACAGGCGGGTGCCGTTCCCCTGTCTGTGGAAGAACGAAAGATCGTTCAGAAACAGGTCTTGCAGGAATTCATGCAGATCCTGGTTTCCCTATTTAAGAAGAAACAGTTTGTAATCAGCTGCATCCAAGAAGGAGGTCTCCTTGAAGAAAAAGAAGAAATGGAAAACATGGCTGTCTGAGCAGTACCTAAAATACAGAGAACATTATACCGGGATACCGGGCTTTTTTAAAAAGAGAATTGTGAATACCTTACTGTTATCGTTTCTCTTATTGTATGGAGGCTGTGCCCTTGGTCTGGCGCAAAAATCAGCTGGATTTGTGGGATGGACAGTTTTTTTGGCAGTCTGTGGAGTTGGGTATGCGGGGTATATTTATTACCTGGCAGTTACAAAATCCTATGAGGTGGTGGAAGGAACTGTGACAGAGATCCATGCGGAACTTCTTTTTGATGGTTTTAAGAGGGTTCTGGTGCAAGGGGATGATGGGATTACCACAGAGCTGCTGTTAAATAAAGAGACAGTTGTCATGTATGGAAAAGCCTACCGCTTTTATTTTAACCAGAATGCACATGCATTCTCAGGAATTCGAAGGTTGGATGCAGCTTTTGATTTTGGAAATTTTTTTGGAGTGGAGGAAGTAAAAGAGTAATCCGGGGCAGGGAGTACCAGGCATGGTTCGAGTCCATGCCGCCCTGTTTCCATGTAAACGCATGGAAAATATGTATAAAGGAGAGCTATGCAATATGGCGGAAACAAAATGTGGAACCGTGAAATGGTTCAGCGCAAAAAAAGGTTACGGATTTGTAACCGGGGAGGATGGCGAGGATTACTTCGCACATTTCTCCCAGATCAAGATGGAAGGCTTTAAAATGCTTTCTGGCAAGCAGCCTGTACAGTTTGAAGTTGGAACGGACGAAAATGGAAGGGCACTTGCAATGAATATCCTTCCCATTTCGGTAGAGGAAGAGGCATAAAAGAAAACAAATTTTGAAACACAAAATATATAAAAAATGTGTTTGACAGCCACAACATGTTGTGGTAACCTTTAAATGAAATCATATTTTATCAGTCATCTATGGCTGATCTTATATTTTAGATCCGGACATTCCGGATGAATCTCTTTTGGGCGGTTCGCCCTAAACTCAGCAAATAAGTTAGAACATTGGAAGATACGAAAAGATAGGAATTCTTTTGGTGTCTTTTTTTGTTGCAAAATGAAGAAAAGGAGGAAGCAGAATGAGAAAAATCAAAGAGACCGTACTGGTCAAAATGGAAAAAAGGAATGCCAGATAACAGAAAAAGAAAGAAGAGGAGAACATTTTATGCAGGAAGTAAATTGGGATGCTGTAAATTTGTTAGAACTGGGAATGCTGCTTGATATGGCAAAAGATGGATATGAATTCCAGATTGCGGATGGAAGAATTAAGTCCATTGAAGTAAAGCTCCTGTCCTGAATGCAAAAGGAGGGGCTATGTACTATAAGGATGATTTTAATGTAACGTTTGAAGAGGAATCCGCTTTTTACAAGTATCTGGATGATGTGGAAAAACGGGCCGAATGGTTCCGGGCACAAAGCAAGGATCTGACAGTGGAAGCGGTTACGAAGGACAGTACCTGCACCCCGATTGGGAATATCAATCTGGAATATTTAAAAGAGGATACCATAAATAATTCCGGGCTGCTGATTAAAACCCCAGACCGCAGCTGTTTTCTTGGCATATCTGCCATCAAAAGCTTAAAAGGCAGGGCCAGGATAGACGGAAAGGCGCTTGCAGAATTAGACAAAGAAACACTTGCCTATATCCTGAACAAATGTCTGAAGGTCTCCAGGGGAAAATCCCTGCTCCGCTTTTGTGAAGGCAAGGTGCGGGCAGTCCTGTCTGGCGACGAAAAAGACTATTCTATCTTGTCCATGCCAGAGGTCTATGAAATTGCAGGGGCTTATATCTACAGCGATTTTGAATACGCGTCTTTTAAATCCGGATGTGCGGACCATAATCTGGTAAATGCGACCTGGGAGCTAAGAGACCGGCGACTGACCGAAGCCTACAAGGAACTGCTGGAACGCTATGGGAAGACTTTTAACGGAGAGCTGTATGCTTCGGTCCGGATCACCACCTCCGATGTGGGAAGTTCAGGAGCCAATATCTTCTATACGGTGTCCGTTCAGAACCAATATATTGTATTGGGAGAAAACTTGAAAGTGCGTCACAAAAACTGCAAGGGTACCGAAGACTTCAACCAGAACATGGCTTCTATTTTTGAATACTATAAGGAAGCTCTGCAGGAGGTCCTGCGGCTTAGTGAAATCTGGGTGAACCATCCTGCCAATGCCATGATCGGCGTTATGAAGCAGGCTGGTTTTTCCAAAAAGCTGATTGCAGAAACGGTAGAGCGTTTTCGGGCGGCAGCAGGGGATGTCCCCTGTAGTGCCTACGAAATCTATTGCGGGATCTGTGATGTGATTTCCATTGCAAGGCAGCAGGAAACGAATGCGAGAGGACTACTTCTTTTGGAGGAAAAAGTGGCAGCCTGTGTAAGCAAACGCTGGCATGAGCTTGATATGCCAGGTGAAATTAAATATTAAATAATGACAAAGGCAGGAACCCCTGTCTTTTTGTATGAAGGAGGAACATATGCAGTATCCGGACTGGGTTATGGAAGCAAAAAAATCCAGGGAATTACTTTCGTGGATACAGGATCCGGTACACAGTATTAAAAAGTTTCATAGCCAGCTATTCATAAAGTGCCAGGAAGAAAACTGCATGTTATTTTATGCAGCTTCTCCTTGGAGGGATTGTTTACAGCTTCGGAAACCAAAGCTTTGCAGCATACTTTATCTGCCGGATTATTCTTTGTATGAGGCAGATTCTGTATTCTATCAGGCGGTCGGGATACCTGCCGATTTTCTTTTTCCGACGAAAGAAAGTCTGAAGAAAGAGGTGGAAATGAAGGTTACCCATTTGGTGAAAAACATGATGGATACAAACTGGGATCAGCTTTTGCTTAAGTACCAGCACCAGAGGAGTAGCCTTGTTCCAAATATAAACCGGATACAGGTAGAGGAAACTTCCAAGAGATTCCTGGAGGCTGGAATAAAGCCTGAGGAGCTGTTTTACAGTCCAAGCTTTACCTTTGAAAAAGCGCAGATGGAATATACGGATGTGATGTTTCTTTACACCTTGAACCATGCGAAGAAGGCTGTAAAAATGATCGCAGATAAGTGGCTTTCGGAATCTTTTTGGGAGATTTCGCAAAAAAGAATCTACATTGGCTGTGTGCGGGAAGAAATGAAAGAGCTGCAAAAAGGTGCAGCATAAAATAAGGAGGAACTGAATTTATGGGTAAATATGCGTATCTGAACCTGACTCAGAAAATGATCAAAATAAGAAAGATGGTGCCAAAGCTGTTAAGAAAACGTTACAGCGAAGAGGTGCCCTATGATTTTGTGAGATTGGATGATGTCTATGAATACCTCACCCCTGCCTTAAATAAATACGGCGTGGATTTTGAGGTCCTTGGTGAAGTATCTACGCAGTTGGATGCTTCTGGAAATCCAGCCTATCTGACACCGTTTGGCAATATGTGGCGGTATGAAGCGGATTTAAAGCTTTGCTGGACAAATGCAGATCATCCAGAAGAAAAAAATTACAGTGATATTCATGTAGTCGGAACCAATGAGGTTCCAGACAAGGCCAAAGGTGCAGCCTGGAGCTACGGACTGAAGTATTATTTATTAAATAAATTCAACATCGTCCAGGCGACCACCGAGGATCCGGATATGCGAGGCCCTGCTCCGGATGGCGATAAAACAAAAAAAGAAAAAAGTGAGGAACCAAAGAAACCTGCAAAAAAACAGAACCAAAATGCGGTGCAGACAGAGCCAAAGAAGAAGGAAGCCAAAGAAGAGTCTGAAAATCCCCCGAAATCTGACTCTGCTTTCACTTCTACAAAAGAAACCGGGCAGTCTTTGAAGCAAAAAGAAACTACCTTGAAGACCGTTCGTAATGGAAACAGCAGAAGCAGTAAAAAGGCTGTTCCGGTTTCGGATGATTCTTTTGATCTTGAAATCAGTCCTGACGAGATCCGGGATGCACGCAAAGAGGAGGATGAAAATTTGCCTGGCAGATGCAGTTTGGCATGGAAGAAAAAGATCTGGAAGAGAGTTTTCTGGAGGAAAACGAGTCTGAAGAAGAAACGCTTGGTACAAGTGAGGAACCCTTAGAGGAAACAGCAGATGAGATGCCAGACGAAGTGCCCGAGGATACAGAGCGTTTTGAAGCAGAAGCGGAAGAAATTTCTGGTGAAACCGAGGAAGAAGAGTTTCATTTTGTTCGTGCAGAAGACGAAAACCCCTTTGCAGATGACAGCGAAGAGGAAACAGACGAAGGCTTCGGTATGGAATCTGAGGAAGAAGAGCTGGAACGTGCCAGAAAGGTAATGTGCAATTTTGGTCTTTTTAGTGGAAAGACGCTCGGTGAGATGATGGAAAACCCAAAAGGGGCAGACACAGTCAGATGGATGGCAACCGGTTATTACGGCAGCAACATGGAAATGGTAAATGCTGCAAAGATTATTGTGGCACATGAAAAACAGAACAGACTTGCAGCATAAACGTATTGTGGCTCCGGGAGAACGGAGCCACATTTTTTAGGAGGGATTATGTACGAACATCCATTTACCATAAAAGAAGTGGCGTGGTTACTGTCCATACGGTGCCTTGAAGGAGGATCAGATCAGGAGTTTCCGGTGGAATGCCCCTATTGTGGCGATACCAGAGGAAAATGCAGCTTTTGCATTAGCAAAAATGGGGAAATCAAAAACGTTTTCCATTGTTTCCACTGCGGGCAGGGCGGAAATATGCTTACCCTGTATGCAGACATTATGGGGCTTTATGGAGAAGACCGGTGCAAAACAGCTTATCAGGAAATCATAAACCGCTTGGAAAATGGCGGTCAGGTGACAGGAAGTACCTATAAAAAGATAACTTGCCGTTACAAGGCCAAAACGGACGAGGTTAAAAGATCCCCAGAATACGTGGACCTTGTGTACCGTCAGATGCTTTCCCTTTTGCAGCTTCACACCCTGCATAAACAGGACTTGAAAAGACGTGGTGTGACAGATCCGGAAATAAAGGAACTGGAACGAAAGGGCTATAAAAGCATTGAACCCAAAAAGGCAGGGACTATTGCGAAAAAACTATTGGAAAAAGGATTTAGGCTGGACGGAATCCCAGGTTTTTTTCGGAATCGGGACGGCATGTGGGAAGCTTCGTTTTATGAGGGAAACAGAGGCTACCTGTGCCCTGTGTATTCCCTGAATCATAAAATAAAGGGCTTTCAGATCCGGGTTGACCATCCGGTGAACAAAAGAAAATATATCTGGTTTACAAGCAGTGGGTTTGATGGAGGGACTTCAAGTGGCAGCCCGGCCGGGGTGTCCGGCTATATAAGCCCGGTACAAAGGAGCATCCATGTAACAGAAGGAATTTTAAAGGCAGAGCTTGCCAGCCTAAGAAGCGGATATCCTTATATTGGAATCCCAGGGGTTGGAAACTATAAAAGTCTGTTGCCTGTGCTTGCAGATTTAAAAAGCAGGGGGTTACAGACCGTGTACGAATGTATGGATATGGACAAAATGATGGATCTTACCTGCCGTTGTGACTGTATGGAAAAGTGCATCGTATGTGGGACACCAGAACGGTTGTTGAGAAAGCAGGAGTGCCCACAAAAAAGGAGAAAGCGTGATACCATCCGGAAAGGATGCCTTAAACTGTACGACATGTGCGAAAAGCTTGGGTTAAACTGCCAGAGAATCAGCTGGGACACGGATACAGACGGTTTGTGGCTCGGCAATTACAAGGGCGTGGATGACTGGATTTACAGCAAGCCACCAGAAGAAAAAGAGAGTTTTTATTGATTTAGTCAAATAAAAGGGGATCTGAAATCTGTATTCAGGTCTCTTTTTATCTGGCTAAACAGGCCAGTAGAAAGGAGAAAAAGATGGAAATCAGGGACAGACCATGCCTGGTAAAAACCAGGGACAGACCATTATCTAGGAGAGGAGAAAAACATTGGGTAAATTTAAGGGAAAAAGGTGGCTTGCAGGTGCAATGGCGGTTATGCTGTGCTGCAGCAGCTTCCTTCAGACAGGTGTTTTTACAGTATCCGCTGAAGCGGAGGCAGAAGTGGCACAGGAAGCTATGCAGGAACCTGCGGTCGTAGAAAAAACAGAAGAGGAACTGATTACAGAAACCGTTACGGATCCGGCTTTTGCCATCACAATTGAACAGGGAACCGACTTTGAAGTAGAGAAGGATTTTACAGGGTTAGGCTTAAAAGATGGTGACAGGGCAGAACTGAAAAAGGCTGCCATGGAGGACGGAACCACATTTGATTCTGGAAGACCGGGGATCTATAAATGTGTTTACCGGATCACACCCAAAGAAGGTGATTCTTATCTGGTTGCAAGAACCATTACCGTAACTGAAAAAGAACCAGAAACCCAGGCTGCTGGAAATTCCGGTTCTGAGGAGTCTGGGGACAGCGAAGATCCTGACCCTTTGCCGGAACAGCCAGCAGTTGCTGTGGAAGTTCCGGCAGAAGAGGAAAAAAAGGATGCAGATCTGGCAGAGATACCAGTAGAAGGTGAAGAAGCAGATGTGTCTATAGAAACGGAAGTGGATACAGAAGTGGATACAGAAGAGAAACCGGAGAACACAACAGAGACAGTTATTCAAGAGGATGATGGTTTTGGTTCCGAGATTCTGCCAGAGGAAGAGTTTGACTCTGAACTGGAACGCGCTGAGGAAGAGAACACTGTGGATCCGGAGACCGGCTTGACGCTTGGCGAAGTGTTGGAGCAGGCAGAGGAACAGGAAATTGATTTTTTAAGCCTGGAAGAGGGCGAAACGGTTTCTTTTATTGCTACCTATGCCAGCACCAGAACCGATGTGGATGTGACAAGGGGAACCTGCTATTACTACAGTGATTATGGGCTTGGCAGTTATCTGACCTATAAATATACGGTCAAATTTGACAATGTCAGTGCAACCGCTTATTGTATTCAGCCCTCGAAAAACAGCCCTGGGGATGGTGTGTATAAGATCACCAAACTTGGGGATGGCAAAAAGCTTGCAAAAGTGTGCTACTACGGAACCAAAGCTTCTGGTGTAAATGGCTTTTTCAAACAGGAACATCCGGATTTTTCTGCAGGGAAACAGTTTGTTATCACTCATTTGGCCGTGTCTTATGCAAGCGGAGGTGACGATGCTTTTTCCGGGGCAAACTCTACCGGACAGGCTCTTGCCATGGAACTTTATGAATACTGCATGGCACAGCCGGATATCCCGGATGTTGCCATGGAGTTTTCCAATGACAACGTAACTGCTTATATAGATGGAAATGAGCAGCGTACCGAAGAAATCAAGTTTAAAGCGGATTCCTTACAGAACATTACCATGAAGCTTCCATCTGGCGTGGTTTTCCATAACGTGGATACAGGAGAAGCAAGTGCTGCCGGAGTCAGTATAAAATTATATGGTGGAACTACTTTTTACTTATCCGCACCGCTTGACCAGGCGGCAAAGGTAGCGGGAGCCTGGAAGTCTACGATGAAAGGTTACATTACGAAAGACTTTTCGGCGTATAAAGTAACGACCGGTACCGATACCCAGAACCTTGCCCTGGTATTTGGTGAGGGCGTCGACGATGAAAAATTCATAGATTTTTCCGTCACCTGGCTTCAGCAGGCTACTATCGAGATTATCAAAAAAGATAGGGGCTCCAATGCCCTGTTAGCAGGTGCGGTCTATGGTGTCTATAGCGACGAGGCATGCCAGAACCTGATTACAGAAATGCCGCCAACGGATGCAAATGGCGTTTCTTCTGTGACAATTGACAAAACCCAGGATGTGGTTTACTTAAAAGAGATCACAGGTCCCTCTGGCTACCTTGTGGATGCTACCGCCCACGGCGTGTCACTTGTGATGGGAAGCAAAGTTACACAGGAGCTGTTTGACGATGAGAAAAAGGCTTCCCTTACCGTTTACAAAGAGGGTGAGGTATTAACAGGGGCAGATGTAACGGATGAAAAGGTAACCTTCCGTTATGAAACAAGAAGGCAAAAAGGTGCGGTATATAATGTCTATGCAGGAGAGGACATTGTGGCTGCAGATGGATCTACTATTTATCAGAATGGTGCCCTTGTAAAAGAAGGTCTGACAACCGGTGAAGACGGAAGTGCAACCCTTGATAACTTAAACATAGGAACCTACGTGGTAACCGAGACACAGGCACCGGATAAGCTGGTCTGCACAGGCGAATCCCAAACCGTAACCTTATCAGCTGCCGGTGAAAATGAAGAAGTTTCTTTTAGCACGGTTACCTTTACCAACGACAGACAAAAAGCCTCCGTATCTTTGGTAAAACAGGATGGGGAAACCAGACAGCCGCTTACAGGTGCTGTTTTTGGAATGTATGCAGGGAATGATATTGTATCTGCAGACGGGAATGTGATCGTCAGAAAAGACACCCTGATTGAAAAGGTAGCTACTGGTACGGATGGAAAAGCAGGTTATACCGCAGACCTTCCGGTTAACAATTCCTACTATATCAAAGAACTTCAGGCACCCCAGATGTACGTGTTAAATACTTCTGATGTTTATTCCTTTGCATTTAATTATGCAGGGGATAAAGAGAAAAAAGTAGAATTTACACATACTTTTACAGATGAGCGCGTCCGTGTGAATATCCATCTTACAAAGGAAGACAGTGAGACGGGAAAGAACGCACAGGGAGATGCAACTTTAGAAGGTGCTGTTTATGGCCTATATGCAAGGGAAGCAATTGGTTACCCGGATGGCAGCAGCGGTGTCCTTTATCCAAAAGACGCCCAGGTTGCTACACTTACCACCGACAAAGCTGGAAATGCAAGTGTATCCGGTCTCTATCCTGGAAAATACTATGTAAAAGAGATTACTCCGCCTGCAGGTTATGTCCTGGATGAAGAAGAGCATGATGTGGAAGGCGGTTATGAAGGTGACCAGTTGAAAGAAATCGATTGTACCATTACAGTTGCCGAGAATGTGAAAAAACAGCCGTTCCAGCTGATTAAGGCTGCAAATAACGGAAAAACAGATGCCGATCTGTTAAAAGGCGCCGGATTTTCCGCTTATCTCGTAAGCAGCTTAAGTACAAAAGAGGATGGTTCCTATGATTTTGCAAATGCCGTTCCTGTAGTACTGACAGAAGATGGAAAGACCGAGATCTTTACAGACGAAAAAGGCTATGCCTGCACAATCCCCCTTCCATATGGAACTTATGTGGTAAGGGAAACCACAACACCGCATAATTTTAAACCGGTTGCTGATTTTACGGTTATAATCAGCGAAAATAAGTCAGAGCCACAGGTTTGGCGGGTCCTTTTAGACGGAGAATTTTCTGCAAAACTAAAAATCATTAAACAGGATGATGAAACCAAGAAGCCGGTCCTGGTTGCAAACACCGAGTTTAAGATTTACAACCTGGATGAAGGAAAATACGTGGAGCAGACCACAACTTATCCAAGTACCGTTACCCATAAATCTTATTTTACGGATGAAAATGGTTATCTGATTCTGCCAAGTGCCTTAAAATGTGGCAACTACCGCATTGAAGAAGTGACTGCCCCGGACGGCTATACCCAGAATACCAATTTCGTTGAGATTAAAGTAGACAGCAACACTGCTTACCAGATGGATTCCACAACTGGGGATGCGATCATCACGGTTGTCTATGAGAACCATCCGGCAAAAGGAAAGCTCATCATCCATAAATCTGGGGAAACCTTAAAATCTTTCAAAAAAGATTTTATCTACGAGGAAACTTCCCTTTCTGGTGCTGAGTTTGCGGTTTATGCCGCAGAGGATATTTATACCCCGGATCACCAGGTGGATGAAGCGGGCAACCGCACTGTCATTTACCCAAAAGATACGCTGATCCAGAAGGTTACCACAGATGAAAAAGGAGAGGCCATTCTAAATGATCTGCCCCTTGGTACCTACCGTGTTGTGGAAACCAAAGCACCAACCGGGTTTGTCATTAACTCGGACAGCCAGGAGCTTACCTTCCTGTATAAAGATCAGAACACTCCAGTTGTGGAAGAAACCGTGGAATTTTCCAATAAGCGCCAGAAGGTAGAACTTAAAGTGGTGAAAGAGGATGCCGAAACTGGTAAAAAGCTGGAAGGTGCCGAGTTTGGAATTTATAACAATAATGACATTTATTTCGGCGATAAGGTAATTGTAAAGGCAGATACCCTGCTTCAGAAGGTAAAGAGTGACAAAAATGGGCTGGCACAGATTACCCTGGACCTGCCGCTTGGCAAGTATTATGTGAAAGAGCTTCAGGCACCGGATGGCTATGTTTCCTCGGATGAAATCCTGGAATTTGATGCCAGCTACCAGGGACAGGATGTAAAAGTAATCAAATTAAAAGCCACCAAGAAAAACCAGCCAACCACCGTGGAAATCACAAAGGCAGATGTAACGACCGGCGTGGAACTGGACGGAGCTTCCTTAATTATCCTAAATAAAAAAGGCGAAGTGGTAGATTTCTGGACATCTGTAAAAGACAAGCCGCATGTAATCAAAGGCTTAAAGGTTGGAGAAATCTATACTCTCAGGGAACAGATCGCACCATACGGCTATTTACGCACCACTGATATCAGCTTTCAGATTTCCGATACCGCAGAGGTACAGAAGGTAAAGATGGAAGATGATGTGCCGATTGCACGCCTGCTGGTAAATAAAAAAGGGGAGTTCATAGATGATGTTACCCTACTTGACAATGCAAAAGGTGTGGTAGAGCATTTCTTTAGTTATGTAACCGGAAGCCTGATGGATGTTTCCTTTAACGTGTACGCAGCTGAGGATATTAAAGCAGCGGATGGTGTCAGTGAAAATTACTATACAAAAGATCAGCTGGTGGGTACCATCACAACCGACGGAACAGGTATCGCAGAGCTTGACAATCTGCCTCTTGGTAAATATTACATTATCGAAAAAGAAACCTCCTATGGATATGTATTGGATGATGAGCCAAGATATGTAGACCTTACCTACCGTGACCAGGATACCCCGGTGGTAACCTATAGTGCAGACTGGCAGAACCGCCGCCAGAAGGTGCAGGTAAATGTTCTGAAAAAAGAAAAGGACAGCGACAAGGTTCTCTCCGGAGCCATCTTTGGACTGTATGCAGCGGAAGATATTGTATCGGCAAGCGGCAAAGTTCTGATTGAGAAGGATACTATCATTGAATTGAAGACCACAGATGAAAGCGGATGGATTCACTTTATGGCGGACCTTCCGATCAATGCAAAGTATTACCTCAAAGAAATCTATGCACCAAACGGGTATGTGCGTGGAACCGAAATTCAGGAATTTACCTTCGAATATCAGGGCGACAAAACCACCCAGGCTGTTTATGAGTTTATTTTTGAGGATATGCAGACCTCTGTGGAACTTTCCAAAGCGGACTTAACAGATGGAAAAGAGCTTCCTGGTGCATCCCTGCAGGTATTGGATTCCAATGGAACTGTTGTGGATGAATGGATTTCTACCGAAGAACCACATATGATCCGTGGCCTGTTAGTGGGGGAAACCTATACGATGGTGGAAACCAAACCAGCAGACGGCTATACCACTGCAGAGAGCATTGAGTTTAAAGTGGAAGATACAGCCGAAGTTCAGAAGCACCAGATGCTAGATGATGTAACAAAAGTGGAAATCAATAAAACCGATGTGACAGATTCCAAAGAAATCCCAGGTGCGAAGCTGACCATCCTGGATAAAGATGGAAAAGTAGTAGAAAGCTGGGTATCGAAAAAAGATCCGCATATGGTGGAAAAACTTCCGGTTGGAACCTATACCCTTCGAGAAGAACAGGCCCCGGATGGTTACCTGGTTGCAGAAGAGGTATCTTTCGAGGTTAAAGATTCCGGAGAAGTCCAAAAGGTTGAGATGAAAGATGCCCGCCCGGTTGGAAAACTGGTTCTTAAGAAAACCGATGCAGAAGATGGCTCCCCTCTTGCCGGAGCAGAGTTTGAGCTTCGGATCAAGAAATCTGGAAAAGTTGTGGCAACCCTTGTCACAGATGAAGAGGGCGTTGCTACAAGCGGAGATATTCCAATCGCTTCTTATAAAGATGGAAAGATGAAAAAAGAAATCGAGTATATCCTGGTTGAAACCAAAGCGCCGGATGGCTATGTGAGAAGCGAAAAAGAGGAATCCATTGTATTTACCTACCAGGATGATAAGACAAAAGAGATCGAGATCACAAAAGAGCTTACCAATGAGCGGATCCCGACTGGTGACTATGTAAAATCCCCGAAAACTGGGGATGATACCAATATCTGGCTGCCAATCCTTCTTCTTGTTTTATCCGTTGGAGGAATAGCCGGAATCTTCTGGTACACCAAAAAGAAAAATCACGAGGAATAAGAAAACTGGACTGTCACGTTTGTGGCGGTCCTTTTTTCTTGCAAAAACATTGGAAATGGAGGAAGTTATGAAGCAGGTAAAAGAAATGGGGATTGTAGCGGTGTGCCTTTTGCTGCTTGGCTTTGGTATCTGTATGGGAATCGGAACTTATCTTATGTACCGGGATGGAGAAGAGGAATATGACAACCTGCGGGAATACGTTGCCGTGGAAGAACCAAAAGAAAGGAAAGATGGAGAAACACCAGAGGAAAACCAGGAAGAAACGGTTACCGTGGATTTTGAAGCTCTAAAGAAAATAAATCCAGAGATCATTGCCTGGATACGGATCCCGGACACCAGGATTGATTATCCGGTTGTGCAGGGAACTGACAATGAATATTATCTGAAGCATACCTTTAAAAAGACGGAACATGTGGCAGGAAGTATTTTTCTGGATAAAGATAATAGTCCGGATTTTACCAACCGTAAAACTATTCTATACGGGCATAATATGAAAGATGGCAGCATGTTTCAGGGGCTGCATAAATATGAAAGTGAATCGTATTTACAGGAGCATAATAAGGTATATCTGTATTTACCAGATGGGGAAGCCTTAACCTATACCGTCATAAAATGTGGCTATGTAAAAGCGGATAGTGATACCTTCTGGCTGGGAGAACAGGTGGAGACCAGGACACTTTTGTTATCCACCTGCGGCTCTGATTCTTCAAAACGGCTAGTGCTTTTTTGTGAACTGCCAGAGAAAGGTGAAGAGTCAGAGACAAATGGTGAGGATATAAGTATAGAAGTCTTTTAATTGCAGGAAGTTAAAATGCCATCTTTGATAGCAAAATTATCAAAGATGGCATTGTTTAGAAAGTGAAACTTAATTCGAGTTATTATGGCGTTTCCATATTTGCAGAAAAGGAAGTTATGGTCTCTGATTGCTTTGTGTGAAATTTTAACTGATTTTCAATATCACGTCCAGCGTACATTACTCTAAGAATTGTTACGACTTTCTTATTGGAATCAGGAATATAAAATATCACATAATTATCTACAGGTAATACACGAAGTCCACGACTTTTCCATGGTTCATTTTCATATTTTCGATACCGTTCTGGCATAATATCCAGACTTAAAATCTGTTCTTCAAGACGATCAAGCTGTCCGCTTGCATTTTCAGGGGATTGCAATTCAAATGCAATATATTCAAAAATCCCTCTTAAATCGTTGTCAGCCTGTTCAGATAATTCAACCTCATAGATCATATGCCATAATCATTGCGGATATCTGCAAAGGCTTTTTTCGCATTTTTAGCCCGTCCAGCTTGCATATCCGAATATCCTTTCTCCAATTCTTCATTGAATTCTGTTTCAGATAATGTATGAATGTCAACTGGTCTTGAAGATGGTAATTTCACTTCAAATGGAAGTCCCCTCTGTAAAATAATCTGTTTATAAAACATATTAATAGCACTGGAAGCTGGAATTCCAAGCGTAGACAAAATGTTTTCTGCTTTTTCTTTTACATCTGGTTCGATTCGTGCATATAAATTTGCTGATTTTGCAGCCATATAGATCCGCTCCTTTCAAGAGAAATAAGATATCTATAGTTATTATACACAAATGTCAGTACAATAGCAATACAATCTTGGGATTGAATCAGGTATAAATGGTGAATAGCTACTGTTCTGGAGACGATAAGATATATAGCAGAATATCTTCTTGACTATGATATATATCGCGATATGTACTAAACATAGAAAAGGAGCTTTGCTATGATGACAGCAAAATTGTTTGAAGATGCAGTGCAGAGTGCAACGGTGGAATCTGTTCATGCAGATTATATCATTACAAGAAATTTGAAAGATTTTACCAAAAGTAAAGTTATGGCATTTACACCAACCGAACTTTGGGCAAGAATTTGACTCTTGTGGTAAAAATGAAAAACATATTGTTTATAACACAAAATACAGAAAATGAATTATAACACAAAATACAGAAAATGAATTGTTGACGCATACTATATCTTGTGTTATTATGATTTTGAGATTTGTATTTGTGCCTGTAAAACAGGTAAAAAAATTTGGTTTCGGAGAAGCCCGAAAGAAAAATATGAGGAACATGGTTCCTGCCTTTTGTGAGAAATTAGGTCATTTAGAATGAAACGTTCTAAGTGGCCTTTTTTTATTGCAAAAAAACAAATACGAATCAACATCTTGAAAGGAGGAAAAATAAAAAATCCAAAAGAAAGGAGATCGGAAGAACTGGTAAAAGAAGGAAAATGATAACGGACATTTGGGATTCATTCTGAATGTTTTTTGTTATCGAATCAAAAACAACAAGGAGTGTGCACATGAATAAGTCTATATTTATCGGACGGATGGCAACGGATCCAAAGGTGATGTCTTCAGCGGGAAAAAAGACAGTCGCGTATTTTCGGATTGCGGTTGAGCGAAATTTCAAGCAGGAAGGAGCTCCGAATGCTGATTACTTTAGCTGTGTCACATTTGGGGAAAGAGCTGAGTTTGTAGCAAAGTATTTTTATAAGGGCAAAAAAATCGCTTTAGAGGGCGAGATGCATAATGATAACTATACAGGTAATAGTGGCGAAAAAGTATATGGTATGAGACTGCTTGTAAACGACATTGAGTTTGTAGACAGTAAGGACGAAAGTGAAAATGTGAGCCAGAACGGACGTACCAATCGGAATTCCTCACAGCCCTCACGAAATAGTGGATCAAATTCCAATGGACGATCCAGCCAGAATCCAGGAAATTCCTATCAAAATTCGCCATACTACAAAAACACGAACCAGGGGAAAACAAACCGTACAGGAAGTAAACCACAAAGAGCCCAGTCTTCACGCCAGACTTCACAAAACCGCTACAACGTAGACGAGGAATTTATGAATATGGGAAATGAAGAGATGGGAGATTTTTGCTGATAACAAAGGAGAAAAAATGGAACGAGTAAAAAAATGGTGCCAGGCACACCAAAAAGCCTGCCTGATAACTGGAATTATAGGAATGCTTCTGTCACCCTTTTTATGGCCGCTGTTTTTAGCAGTGATTGTACAGAGTCTGACACTGGGGCTTCCAATTGCAGCAGGTATCTATTGTTACAAATATCTAAATGAAAAAAAGGAGAATCCGAATGAGAATGATGAACAAAAACACAGCCACCCTGAAACCAAGAAACCAGCTCCCGGTAAAGTACGCGGTCATGCTGAAGCGCCCGGTGGCGTTCAAAAGAGTCCGGATGAAACGCGGTCAGAACCGGTAAAACAGAGGAGAAAGCAAGGAAGAAAACAGGGAAGAAAAAGAGGTGTTTCCGGAGGTGATGGACCAAAATGAAATGTAAAGCAGTCCGGTGTATCTATTACAATGCAGGAAATGGATACACCGTTGCCTCCTATGTAACGGAAGAAACACTTCCCAAGGAAGTAAGCAGCCAGAAAAATGGCAGATATGGCATGTTTATGGCAATTGGAAATGAGCTTCCGACTGAGGATGGCCTTGAAGTAGAACTGAACGGAACCTGGAAAGACGGAAAATTTGGAATGCAGTATAAGGTTTCTTCTTTTCAGATTGCATTACCCACGAGCACAGAAGGAATCAAGGTATACCTGGCCTCTGACCTTATTAAGGGAATCGGGCCAGTACTTGCCGAGCGGATTGTAGACCGTTACCAGGAAAATACGTTTGAAGTTCTTGAAAAAAATCCTGAGAAGTTACTGGAAATCAAAGGCATTACCCGAAAAAAGCTCTCAGAGATTCTGGAAGGATACCGTGGCAGCGAGACTTTGCGGCAGTTAATTGTGACCTTATCTCCCTTTGGGGTGACACCAAGGAAGGTGGCGCAGATCCAGGAACACTTTGGAAATGCAGCCCCACTCATTATTCAGAACACGCCATTTCGTTTGTGCGAGATTCCTGGGTTTGGATTTCTAACGGTGGATCCGATTGCGGTAAAAGCAAAGAATTTTAAGCCAGATGAGCCTATGCGGATTAAAGCAGCGATTCTTCATATTATGTCGGAAGCAGAAGGCGAAGGCCATCTATACCTGACTTGTGAGGAAATCTTAAAGCGGACAGCCCTGCTTTTAAATCATAAAAAGGAAACCGGACTGGTGCCAGAAAGAGCCATCCGGGATGCCGGAAATGAAATGATCCGTAAGGATGGTACCCTGGTGTGTAGTGATGGCGGATTTTATTTAAAGAATAGTTTTCGTGCAGAGCTTGGAGCGGCCGCTTCCTTAGTCAAACTGATCCTGCGAGGTGGGACGCAAAGTTATCAGGTGGACTCCATTATAAGCAGCATTCAGAAAAAAGAGAAGATTCTACTAAATGCCAGGCAAAAAGAAGGAATTTTAAAAGCATTTCAATATCCGGTTACCATCATTACCGGAGGACCTGGACGTGGAAAGACGACAGATATCAGCTTTATCATTGAGGTAGAGAAAATTCTTCATAAGAACGCGGAGATACTGTTATGTGCTCCAACTGGTCGTGCCAGACGAAGGATGAGTGACTGTACTGCCTGCCCCGCCCTGACGATTCATAAAGCAATTGGGTTAAAAGGAGAAGCGGGTGAGGAAGAATGGGACGAAGAGAGTATGCTGGAGGCATCTCTTATCATTGTGGATGAGTGCAGTATGATCGACATGCCACTTATGGATAAGTTTTTGTCTCGGGTTCCTATTGGAACCCGCCTGGTATTCTTAGGCGATAAAGACCAGCTGGAATCAGTGGGACCGGGAAACGTATTTAAAGAGATGATCGAATCTGGTGTGATCCCAGTTACGATACTAACAGAGAGCTTCCGGCAGGAGGAAAATCCACAATTATTCAGAATGCGGATAAGATAAACGAAAGGAAAACCAATCTGGTTTTTGATGATACATTCCAGTTTTATCCGGCAAAAGATGATGAAGAAGCTGCTGAAATTATCCAGAAACTCTACCGGGAAGAACTTCAAAAAAACGAAAACCGGGTAGAAGGGGTTCAGGTGCTCTCCCCGCTTCGAAAGGATACGAAGGTAGGTGCAGATGCATTAAATCCTGTCCTTCGGGATATCGTGAATCCGAAGCGGTATGGTTATCCGGAAATTAAGAATGGATCGACTACATATCGGGAGCGAGATCTCGTTATGCAGCTGAAAAATGAGGAAGATGTGGCAAACGGTGACGTTGGAGAAGTCCTAAATATCTATAAAGCAGACGGGAAAAGCAGGATGCGTGTAGATTTTGGGGATGGAAAAATCATGGAATATACCGAAGGGGATATATGGCCGCTAAATCTGGCTTATTGTATCACAGTCCATAAGGCACAGGGTTCGGAATATCCAGTAGTGATCCTGCCGATGCTCACCTGTTTTTATCGGATGCTGCGGAAAAATCTTTTCTATACCGCAGTCACAAGAGCAAGGCGTGGGGTGAAAATAGTAGGAAGTAAAAAGGCAATGGTAATCGCAATCAATAACGATACGGTGAGCAAACGAAATACCATGTTTGGTTACCGGATCAAAAAGATTTACAAAGCCTACCTGGAACAGGAAAAGAAATCAGCATAACAAAGATCAGCAGGATATGAGACGCGAAATGCTCATACCCTGCTTTTCCATATGGAGGAATCAAAATGCCAGAAATCTGTTTTTATGAACCATGGACCTATCAATTGGCATTGCCGGAAAAAATTGAGGCATATTTAAAGTTTGCAAAGAAAAAAAGAATCAGCTATGAAGCGGAAGACTGCTCCAGATATAATACGCGGACAAATGGAAAATCTGCCAAGCTTCATCCGCCCACTTTGGCTGCTATTTTTAAGCTTTTTGGAATGAAAGAGAAAGAAGAAGGTGCTGCCGGAATTCAGCTGGCAGAAAAGTCTGTTCGTTATTTTTGCCTGGAGTACCCGGTGGAGCAGGAACTTTGTGTCATGACGTACAATTATCAAAACGGAAGATTCTGTGGAATTAGAAAGAAAAAGGATCCCGCAGGAGAAACAACAAAGATGCCTGGCGTTTTAAAGGGAAAATCTACCGGGGAAGAGTATCTTGCAATGCTTGTCTATGCAAGTATAGTTCCCGAAAGCCAGTATTACGACGATGAGTTTCATACCTGCTTTGACGAACTGAAACGTGCTGTAAAAGCAGGACTGGCGGGGCAGGCACTTAAAATGTCCTTTCGCTGCTGCGATAACCTGTATCTGCGGATGACTGCCACAACGGAGGACGCCATTTCTTTTGACCGGAACCAGTTTGCGGAAGGAAAACTGAAGGATAGTTTTCATCCCTTTGACCTTAACTCCGGAATTTATGCGCCAAATGCCTGTATAATTGGTACTTTTAAGGTGCTGGGAGTAAAAGGGAGGAAGAAAGGTGCTGCTATTTCGGAGTTAAAGATGGAGTATGCAGGACATTTTAACTGCCAGCATAGTGAAAAAGAGAGGATCCCCACGCTTCCAGAGGATTACATTGTGAGCCAGGAGGTGGAAGAAATCCTGGAAATGGTCGTTCATACCCCGGCAAGGCTTTTTATGATGACGGGGGAAGCTGGAACTGGAAAAACCACAGATGCCAGGATGATCGCACAGATATTAGGCCTTCCCTATTATGTATTTACCTGTGGCCCTGGTACAGATGAGCTGGAGCTTCTTGCAAGTACGGTACCAAACATGGGAACGAAAAAGAAAACGCTTCCAGTGCTTCCAGCCTTTTACGACCTTCAGATGGATCCAGCTTCCGCACTTTGTGTACTTAGCGGAACCTATGAAGAGGGCATTTCAGAAGAAGCTGCATTTGAAAAACTTTTGCGCCTTGCTTATGAAAAAGGATATGAAAGTGCAAGGGCAGAGAAGGATTTTTTGTTGCGGGAATCAGAGATCATAAAAGCGTGCCGTCTTCCTTCCGTTTTGGAAATTCAGGAGCCGTCCATGATTGAAAAACCAGGGACGCTTACAAGACTGAACTCTCTTTTTGATGATGGAGCGGTGACAGATCTGATTAATGGGGAAAAAATAAAGAGAAATAAAGATACCATTGTGATTATGACTACAAACCTGGATTATGTGGGCTGCGGAAATTTTAACCAGTCGGTCTTATCCCGTATGAGCCTGATCCAGCCCAAGCAAAATCTCACAGAAGAGGAAATGAAGCGGCGGGTTATTGCACGTACCGGATATGGGGATGAGAAATTCTTAAACTTTATGGTTTCGGCCATTCAAAAAATCCATGCTTATCTGAAGGAAGAAGATCTTCAGGATGGTGTGTGCGGCTATCGGGAACTGGAAAACTGGGTGCGTACCTTTCAGGCAATTAAAGATGTCAGGCGCGCGGCACAGGTTGCGGTTATCAGTAAAGCCACAATGGATCCGGAGGAACAGGAACATCTGATGAAGACCTATGTGGAACCGTATTGTTAGAAACGGGAGAATCGAAATGAAGGATACTTATAGAGAGCGGATCAAGGAAGAACAAAAAAAGTTAAGCCCCAGTCAGGTCTTTTTTTCAGAAGGTTACCGGAAACTTTTTCGGGACCTTGCAAATGAAGTGGCAGGGGAAAAGCTGGAGCAGCTGCTTTTGTACCAGAGTACAGAAGACGGACTGGCAGGCTGGAATGATGGGAAACGAATCGGCATCAACATTGGCAATCTCATCACAGGCAGCTTTTTAGAACTGGAACAAAAAAGTGACAGCCTGATCGGGATATTAGGACATGAATGCGGCCATGCCAGATTTACGGATTCTGCACTTCGGAAAGTCTATGTGCAGAATATGCTGGCAGGTGTCTGGTATCCGGATGCACCAGAGCCGGAAAACGAGGACGAAGAAAAAGCCCTGAATGAGATGGATACCTGTCTGGCCGGGAAAAATCCAGTGGTGGTTCCCCTTCTGACAGAATGTGCGTCTTATATCAGCAACCTTTTAAATGATGTGTACATAGAGGAAAAGATGTGCAGCCTGTTTCCTGGAAGTATCAAAAAAGGAATTCTGATCAACCGGAGACGAAACGTGGAATGGATTCCCCCGTTAAAAGAACTGCTAGAGGGAAATTCAGATCCGGTTTCTGTTTTTTTAAAGGTACTTGTACAGTATGCCCTCCGGGGATATGCCAATTCCTGGAATATGGAAAGCTGTGAGATGCTGGATACCTTAAATGAAGTGAAGCAGTTTGTGGATCTGTCGGTGACAGCGGACAGTGATCTGATCCGTTACCAGGCCACCAACCAGATTCTGCTTAAGATGTGGAAGTATTTTCGGAATCTTTTGGAAGAACTGAAGCAGGAATGCAAGGAACCAGAAGAAAACGAGGAAGAGCCACCGCAGGAGGAAGAACCGTCGGAAGCAGAAATGTCTCAGGAAGAACCGTCGGAAAAAGAACCGGCAGAAGTGGACGAGCCACCGGAGGAACCGTCGCAGAAAGAACCACCGCAGGAAGAACCGGCAGAAGAAAAATCAGCAGGGGAAGAAAATTCTACAGAGGAAGATAGAAAAGAGGCATCCCAGGGAAATGGAAAATCCATGGGAGAAGAGGAAGAAGAATCCTCCACAGAAGAAACGGAATCCAAAGGGGAAGAAGAACCTGTAAAAAAAAGTGATACTTCTGGAGATAACAACCGGGAAGCTTCTAAGCAGACCGGGGAGGAGTCTCCAAATTCTTCAGAGAAGGAAAATAAATCAGAAACGGTATCTGAGAAAGCTTCTTCAGAAGAGAAATCTAAGGAAGCTGTAGGCGGTAAAGAAGGTCCAAAAGATTTTTCTTCGGATTCCTCCGATGAGGATCTTCCGACAGATGTATCCGGAAATGGAAAGGACGAGGCGAAAACCGGGAAACAAACAGAAGAACTGACGGAAGAACAACTAAAAAAGCTGGAGGCAGCTATGGGGGAGTATCTAAAAGAACTGACCGAAGATCTTCCCAAATTTATTCAGGAATCGGAAGTGGATGAGACTGCCTTACCGGAACTTGAAAATGCCACGGTGGTCCAGGTTTCGAAAGAGGATAAGGAAGAACGGGAAGGCGCAGATGAAAAATCTGACCTGATACTGCAAAAAATCCTTTTGGATTTAGTATCAGAAACCGTGGATCAGGATATGGGAGTAGAAGCCCAAAACCGTCTGCAGGAGGAACTGGATGGGATGGAATTTGAAGCAGCCCATAACATGGTAAAAAAAGAGGTTCTGTATAAGAACACCTTCACAGAAACAGAAAAAAGCTGGCTGTCTGCATATGAAGCTTCGGCAAGAAAGGTAGAAAAAAGGCTTCGGACCAGGCTTCTTCCAATCCTGGAAAACCAGAAGGAACGGACGGAACGTCGGATGTATCTTGGAAAAAAGCTGGATATGCGTGCCATTGCAGATCCAGGCGGTGCCGTATATAAGCGGACATTTCCAGGAAAGAAAACAGATGCGGTGGTCTGCGTGTTGGTAGATAATTCTGGCTCCATGATAGGTCATCGTATAGAAGCAGCCAAGGTAGCAGCCCTCACCTTATACGATTTTTGCAGGAAAGCCGGAATCCCCATTCTGGTTTACGGGCACCATACGGATGGTTACGATCATCGTGATCCAAGTGAGGAAACCGTTTATTTTCACAGTTATGCAGAGTTCGAGGAAGACAGAAACGACCGTTTGCGGATCATCACTATGGAAAACGATGGCAGTAACCGGGACGGGGCAGCCCTTCTATTTATGGCAAATAAGCTTTTAAAACGTCCGGAAAAACAAAAACTGTTGTTCCTTATCAGTGACGGACTGCCAAATGCAACCCGTTATTTTGGAAGCTATGCCACAGCAGACTTAAAAAAGATTAAGGAAAAACTTGGAAAGAAAGGAATTTTGTTTCAGGCAGCAGCGATTGGCTGGGATAAAGAAGCTATCCGGAAGATTTATGGAAATGCCTATCTTGATATATCAAGCTTAGAGCAGCTTCCCATCCGACTGACAAAGCAGCTGGCAAAATTACTTCGAAGAGTAAACTAAAAGGAGGAGCATGATGCAGCATAAAAAAAGAAAAAAGATTTATTCCGAACAGTTGTTACAGATCCATGAGGATTCAAAAAAGATACATCCGGGAAAGGAAATCTACGCAACCGGGTATGTGATCGAGCTGAAAAAAGATTGTTATTTTGCAGGCTTTCAGGATGGAAAAATTCTGTGCCGCTCATTTGAGTATGCCCGTTATTTTTCTAACACCCACAGTGCGGAACAGTTTGTAAAAGAATATCTTGGATATGCAGGATTAAGATGCAATCTTTGCAAGGTGGCCTGGGGGCTTGCCGTTCACGGATTAGAGCCCGGATGGAAGGAAAACCTGAAGCCCTATAAAAACCAGGGGCAGATCCTTCAGTTCTCGTCTTATCACGATGGCGTAAAATATCAAAAAGAAAACCATCTGGAACAGACAACCTATGTTCTGCCTCTTGTGGACAGGGAAAAAGAACTTTATATTGCAGCGTAACTTTTTGGGGGACAAGTCGTCCCCCTTAATTAATAGGAAGAAATAATTTTAAATGGAGGCAATAACATGACCGTAAGGAAAGCTGGAAAAGGAATCGTAAGAAGCGGAGGCGGAACTTACCAGATTGGATATACCGACCTGTATGGAATGGAACAGGAAACGGAACTTAGTGCATTCGGGATGAAGGATCTGGAAGAATTGTGGAGTTCCTTGTGCCCGGAATTTGAATGCCGAAAAAACAGTATCCGCTATATAGAAAGAGCGTGAAAAGAATAAGGTAGGACTTTGTACCTGCAGAAATGGAGTGAAAAATATGGGAATGTATCATAAAAATCACCTGGTGGGACCTGGATTTAAAAGAATGGCAAAACGCCAGACTTCAAAAGGCATGAGAAGGGCAGCGAAAAAAAGCTGTCAGGAACTTTTTGAGGACAGTATTACACTGACCAGAAAAAGCCATAACCTGCATGGAATTGATGCATTTAAGTTTAGTTGAAAAAGGAGAGGCAAAGAATGGAATGGAACATCTATAAAGACTGGCTGGATCCCGTCTTGTACCGGCAGATGGTATCCATGATCTATCAGCTGTCCTCAAATGCGGACAAAGAAGCATTTTTAAAACAGGAGAGAGAAAACAGCCTGTTTTATGGAATCTGTGAGCACAGCATGGAGGAAGAATATAATCTTCACTATCCCGGAGAAGTATTAGAGCGTATGAAAGAGCGGAGAACCATGACAAAACCGGTTTACCGGGCTCTTGGGCTTGCGCTTGCAGGGACATCCTGCATTCAGGAGACCTGTATGTTTAATGGTACCCAAAAAAGCGGCTTCTGGAAACAGTTTGGCAAGGTACTTGGAGAAAAGGATTTGTGTTACCTTGCAGTCCGGTGTCTGCTTGCAACAAAAGATCGCAAGCTCTGGGTGGATGCCCTGCACCAGTATCCATATGAAAAAGTGGAGGAAATGATCTTTATCCTTTCCGTTTTTCCAGAGTCGGATACGTTATGGCAGAAATTAAAGGGAAAGATCGCGGCCTGCTTTGGAAGGGAACGCAGGCTGTCTGTTTACGAAGACTGGCATTTTTATGCCTGGATTGCCATGAAATATGAGAAACGGCTGAAAAATGACCGGACCAAAGAAACTGCGGTGTTAAAACAGGTGGTAAAACTTTCCCAGACAAATGCGGCGAATGCAAACGGGGCGTTGGAGGAACAGCTTATAAAAAATGGATATAAAAAGGAAGAGGTCATTTTTTTAAATGGCATATTGACAGGGGCACGAAGATACCTGGATCCGAACTCATTGACTGCGGAGAAGATTGCAGTAAAGGTATTGAAAACCTTTCTGCCAGGAGAAAAGATGTATCCGGATGTGGTGTATGAGTTATGTGAAACTTTTTTAAGAAAATACGACTGTTTTCCAGTGCGTCTTGGTGGACAGGAAAAAATCCAAAATTGCCTGTATGGAATGAAGGTGGAAAATGTCCGGACTTTCTTAACGCTGTTTCCTTTTCGAAAAAATGGGATGAAAGAGTGGCATTATATTAATTTAAACCAGGAAAAATGGCACTGCATGGCCACGCAGCTTAAGGAGGAAGAGTTTGAAAAGTGCGTAAATGACACCCTGCGAAATGGGACATTTGAAAAACCAGAGCTGGAATCCTATCTTGCAGCCTATCAAAAGCTGACCGGACGGGAGTATGTGGAAATCTTCTGGAAGAAAATAGATTACGATCTTCGTCATGTCTTTCATCTGTTAAGCGAAAATGAGATCCTGGATGCCGTCGGTCTTATGAAACAATTTTTAAAGGAATACCGGGAAATGAGAAACAAAGAACCGGATCCGGATGCTTTTGAACCGATCCCTTTTATCGGAGAGGCTGATACCGGGGAGGATCAGACCGGGGAGGCAGAAAAAGTATTTGGGGAGAAATGGGATAGCATGTTGTATTACCTGAAAGCAGATATGGAAGATATAAATACCATGACCAGTTTTTCCATGTTAAAGCTCGTCATTACCCAAATTGGAATAGAGGGAATCCCGGGAATTCTGGAACCATGGAGCATGATCCAGAGAACCTTTTCATTGTATCCGTATGGAATTAGTCGTGGAGAATGCGAGATCTGCCGCCCGCTGTTGGAAAGAGGTGTACATCAGGAATTATTTATGTGGATCGAGGAACATCTGTTTTTAACAGATGTTGGAAACTACATCAGCTTTTTGAGGAGCATCCTGTTAAAAGACAGTACAGGACTTTGGATGGAACCAAAGGAAGCTATGCAGATGGCAAAAGAAATCCTTCCCTATCTGGAGGACAGTAGTGGGAAAGAAACGCTGCGAAGAAAATACATGTCAGAGGAAGAACTGCGAAGCCTTGAAATGGAAAAAGAGTGGAAACAGATACAGGAAACAAGGATGCGAAAGCTGGAAGAGGAAAAGAAGATCAAAAAGGAATTTAATCTTCTGCTTCGGAAAAATAAGGGGACAAATCAGCTTTTCGAACAGATCTATGACTTTTATTACTATGGAAGATATGCGGAAGATTCCTTACGTGCCAGGATCATTCTTTCCTATATGCGGGATTATCTGGACAGAAGAGGAAAAATTGTAACCAGCAAAGAGGAAATAAAATATCTGCTGTTGCTGTTTCAGAACCTGTATAAAAATGAAAAGATAGAGTTAGAGGGCATCAGGCAGATGGTAGATTTGATGGAGGTTGCATAATGATTGAAGTGATAAAAAGACATTTAGCGGAACGAAATATGCTAAAAACGGCGGGCCTGTCTCTTTGTTACCTGGCAAAAAAGGGAGAAGAAAAATGTGTACGGGCAGCAGAAGCCATCATTCAAAATGAAGTTATGGATGTGATCCCGTTCTTGGGGGAACAGGTATGTTTGTACATGATGGAAGATCCGGAAACGATTACCTATCTTGGAATCCTGAAAAAAGAGGGATGTGAGCTGAATGCATACCGGTTCCAGCGGATCCTATTGGATGCGGGGACAGATAAAGTTTCGGATTTTTCTTATGAACAGGTAAAAGCCGTGTATTTTGATCCGCTGGTAACCGATGGAACCGCTTATTCTTATATGAAATATTATGGAGAGCAGAATGTAAGCAAAGAAGAAAAAGAACAGCTGGTAAAAAGCATTGCCATGTGTATGGATGTGCTGGACTTTGAGAAGGCAGGGGAAAAAGACCGTATGCTGCTTGTGAATCCGGTATTTTCCTCAGAGCTGCTGCTTAACCTATTGGAAAATGTAAACAACCTTAAAATTCTTCAAGATCAAGATCTGATGGAGCTTGTCAATACGCTTGCCGGGTATGAAGCCGAGATCCGATCTCTAAATCAGAAACAATTCGATCAGATGAAGGAAAGACCTGTTGAGATACTGGAAAAGTTAAGGATTGTGACCAGGTACATTGAAAAAGAGAATCTGACAGATGGATTAAACTTATGGCTGTGGAATGAAGCTCTGTATGAGGATTTGTGTAAGCTGGAACGGGCATTTACAGATGGCGCGGATCCAGCCGAAGTATTTTCCAGTAAAGTGTCCTATGTGAATACCCTGTACCAGAATCCGTTATCAAAAATTTCTCTATCCAGTCTAAGTGAAGAAAAATCCGAGATTCTATTATATGCTATCACACAGAAAAAGAAGGCATTCTTAAATCTCATCAATGAGGAAGCGGAACTTTTTTATGATCTTCCAAATGCTTCCATGCTGTTAAAGAAAGAGGTGTACCAGGAGTATATAAACTTAAATACCCTCAATCGGAAGAATTTAAAAGATAGTGCGGATCTGATTTTATCGCGTGACAGATTTGAACTTTTGGCAAAACGGGAGCATACATTTGAAGAGTTAAAGCTTCTTTGTACTGCAAAAGAGGCAGTAATCGAGCTGTATGAACATCTGACCTGCAAAAGTGATGAAAGACTTCTGGTTCTTCGGGAACTGATAAAACGGGAGTGTGTGCCGCATTCCTTTTGGGAAGGTCAGATAGAACCACTTGCAGCTGCATTATCCAAAAAGCCGTTATCCAGATGGATCCGGGAGGACTTTTGGAACATTCCGGATTTAAGCTATGGAACGGCACTGTGGCTTTTGGTGTACCGCGAGCAGCTAAAAGGCATGGAAAAGGAGATCACCATGGAACAACAGGCTCTCTATCTGTTAAAAGATCTGGCACTGGTAAAAGAGTGTGATTCGTTAAGTGAATTAAAAGAAAAGCTGATCTTAGGGGATGTTTCCTGGAGGCTGCTAAAAGAAAAACTGTCGTTTTCAGAAGAATTTGTACAAAATAATGCTGCTCGGATTGGCAACTTTCTATTTGTAGGTGGGGCTGAGATCATGGAAACTTTTCTGGAACGGCAGCCCTCCAAAATCGAAGAAATCCGGAGACTGGTTACAGCAGAGCTTCTTGGAAAATTTGACGAACTGAAATATCCATCTGGGGATCTCATGCGTGAGATTGATTTTGAGGTATCCGAAGAAGCGGAAAAAGAATGGAAAATAGATCGGACTTTTACCAGCAAAAACTTGGTATTAAAAGAGGAAACCGGTCTTCTTCCAGTTATGCAGATCGGAGAGGTCCCAAGCTATTCCTGCCTCTCCTACCGCTCAGGGTTAAACAGCGATTGCCTGTTATCCTGCTTTGATTCGAATAAAAAGTTTTTCTTTATCCGAAAAAATGGACAGGTGGTATTTCGGGCCATGATACGATTGACAAAGGGCTCCTATGTGGGTGACAGAATGCGAAAAAAGATCCAGTTTGCAGATCTGTCAGGAGCTGGGAAACCAAAAGAAGAGGAAGGGGAGGAATCGGTATTGTTCTTGGAGCGCTATTACGAGAAGAATCTGACAAATGAGGAAATGGACCAGGCCGTATACCTTGTATTTGTGGCTGCAAAAGAAAAAGCCAAAAAGCTGGGAGCCAGGTTGGTTCTTAGCTGTTACTACCAGGATGATGTGAAAACAAAGGAATATATAAAGAGTAACTACTATTTATATATTTCCAAATCCAAAAACGGCAGCCAATACCTGGATAGCCTATACGGGGAAGCGTCAGTATCGGATTCCGGAGACTATAGCAGCAATATCTTTTTGCTGGAAAATAAAGAACAGGAGGTGGCTGCGTGAGCATTCAGGAACTAAGAAAAGAACAGGCAAGAAATTTAAGGTACAAGAAGCCCATTGCAAAAGGTCTGAACTGGCAGGATATTTGGGATGACCTGTATGAAATGTACGAAGGGTGTACCCTTGTGATCTGGTTCATGGATGATGATAAGGAAACTCTTTTAGAGTCTTTAAATGATGATGAATCCGAAGCTGAGGAATATAAAATCGCATTTTCTACCTTAGAAGCAGACTGTGATCAGCTGATGGCAGCGCTTCAGGAAGAGTGGATTCCGGAGTGCTTTAATTTGTTTTTTGTGGCTGCACAAGCTGGGGAGTATCTTGGCTATGATATTTTCGAGCGGGATTATTTTGGAATCGACGGGGAAGAGACCTGGGCGGAGGATGTGGCAAAAGAAAAGCTCATGCGTCTTACTAAAGAGGAACTGATCGCATCAGTACGCCAGTGCTTTAATGTTTACCGTTCCTACGTCGGGCTTCGGTACCGGTATGACAATCTGACTGCAGCCATGAGCTTCATAAAAGGTGAGCATACAGACTATCTGGGAATCGTAAAGCGAATTGAAGATTTATATGAAGGAGCTTGTAAGGAAAAGGGGGCTTATGCGAAGGATACCAAAGCCTGGCGTGATTTTGACCGCTTTGCAAAAAAAGTTCCAAATGAAGTGTGGATCATATAAAAGAAAAAGGAGAATTGTATGGCTAGTGCATTATATAATTTATGTAGAAAGGACGGAACGGTGATGGTTTATTCCATCACCGGACCGGAAGTGGCAGCAGCAATCGGCTGTAAGCTGCAGGATGTTTATAATTCTGCGTGTTATGGACAATTGATCCAGCATACCTATTATGCGGAAGTGATTGACCGTCCGCTTAGCAGGCGAAAGGATATTACCCTCTTAACGGAATATGATCGTGTCCGCAAGGAATTTCTAAAGAGACACAAAAACAGAAGAAAATTGTTTGTTGAATAGGAGAAAGTAAGGGGCTGGAAACAGTCCCTTACAAAAATACTGAGAATTGTGACGTGAAGTGTGTTGTTGGGAATGGCAATTCTTTTGGAAAATCGATCGGGTATTTTATGCATTGGTTTTGACAAAAAATATATTTTACAGTACTGTGATAGAAAAAGGAGTATTGGAAATGAAGCTACAGGATAGATTGGAACATTATTTAGAATATTGTATTTACAGAAAAGAACTGGACTCAAAAACGGTAAAAGCGTACCGGATCGACTTGAATCAGTTCTTTTCTTTTGTATGCTGTGATGTGCCAGAAAGAGAAACGATTGAGCGGTATATTACGGAGCTACATAAAAAATATAAGCAGAAAACGGTGAAAAGAAAAATTGCATCGGTAAAAGCCTTTTATAGTTACCTGGAAGAAGAGGAACTGTTAGAACAGAATCCGTTTCGAAAAATAAAAGTTAAATTTAAAGAAACAATAGTTCTGCCTCGGATTATCCCAAGAGATGAGATAGAGCAGCTCTTAAATTATATGTATACTTACCTGAATGGTCTTTCTGGCATTGGATATAAATATGGTTTGCGTGATGTAGCGGTTGTGGAGCTGTTTTTTGCCACTGGAGCCAGAGTATATGAAATATCAAATATTCGAAATGAGAGTATGGATTTGAATTCTGGGCGTATACGAATTATGGGAAAGGGAGGAAAAGAACGGTATATCCAAATCAGCAATAAAACAGTTTTAGAAATTCTGCGGAAATACTATGTAGAAAATGAGAGGGAAATAAAGAAGTGTGGATATTTTTTTGTGAATAATAGAGGAAACAGATACACAGAACAATCTATTCGTTTTATGTTAAAGAAATACACGAAGAATGCTGGGATTGAAACAAAAATTACACCCCACATGTTCCGACATTCCTTTGCTACATATTTGATTGAGGAAGGCGTAGACGTGAGCTGTGTGCAGCAGATTTTGGGGCATTCCTCAATAAAAACAACTCAGATCTATATTCACGTAGCAGCCAAAAAGCAAGCGGATATTTTGCGAGAACGACATCCGAGAAATAATATGAAAATTATGGATGCTGCGTGATATTAATATTTAGAATATTGGAGCAGTAGGCCAGCTGAAAGCAGGTGGCCTTTTTCATGTGCATAAATGTGAAATGCTGGAAATCATGTAATAGCATTTTTCAAAAAATAATTATATAGTATTAAAATATGGAAAATTTGTATGAAATTTGATATAATCTTTATAGATAATTCTTAATTATCTGCTATAATTATACGAGAGAGGACTCATATGAAAAAAATGAATTCATCAACAAAACAATTGATTCTGTTGATATTTAATTCGGTTTTGACTATTGCAACTTTTGTAATAACTTATTATATCGATCCATTAAAATACACTTCGCAATCATCATTAGCAGCTGTGCCAGCATTTTTACTTTCTATAATTGTGTTGATTATTGGGCAAAATATAACTACTCACAATGAAGTGCAAAAAGTATCTGAGGATTCTGAACTTATTTGTGAAACCGTAAAAAACTATTTACATGTAACAAAAATGGGAACCCCAAAATACGCTTGGGAATATATTATTAATAGATTGCCTGTTTTAGATTATGTACAAAATACTTCTTTTAATTTCGAAGATGAAGAGATTCAAACGAATGAACGCTTATATGATGGTACTTCTTATCAACAATCATTTGCTAAAATTGCCAAAAATGTAAATCAAGGTCTAACTTGGAAAGATATTGGAGATAAATCCGCACTTGAACGATTCAAAAAAATAGACAGTCAAGTATCTGAAAAGCATAAAGGCAATTACCAATATAAACTGATTGCACAATCAGAACCCCAAATCGGTTTTGTTATTCTGACATATAAAGATGGTACTAAAGAAGTTTTATTTAACTGGGATTTTAGAGATATACCACAAGACCCAGTTGTATTGCTATCTAGAGATACTGAAATACTTAATATGTTTGCTGCGCAATACAAAGGTCTGTGGCGTGTTGCGGTCGAAGATTATGACAGTAGAGCAACTAAATCAACTTCATAAAAATAGCGATTTTTCATAAGCGCGTCAGCTTCCATCCATTTTTTTAGATTATTTGCAGATACTTCAGATAAATGCTGAATGGTCCAGATGAGCGTGCCTTGATAATAGGGAATAAAGTTTTCATCAAACGGACTCACTCGTTCAAATAATTCGAAACTATATTCAAAATTATTATAGTTGGATTTATGCAAAGCTGAAAATGTCCTGTCCATATCATAATGGTGAAATTTTTGACTATTTTCAGTTGCTATTCTTAAATCCAACTCCATCTTTTGTCTTATAGCTGTATCCATTGGACCAAAACGAATTGAAGCACCATCGTACTGCCGTACTGCAAGAACTCCATGTGGAGATCTATTCCATAACGCCTTTATAAAGGAATCCAGATCGTCAATATATGGAAAAATATTAAAGGCTAAAGTTATATCACTGGGAGGTATTTTGTCAACTTCCTTTTCCAAATCTAAATGAAGAAATTTAACTTTTCTGTCCCATAATTTGCTTCGTTCAGTTGCTAATTTTAGAGATTCTTTATCACTATCTATGCCGATAAATTCACAATCGGACGGGAGTATATCATTCAAAAGCTCAAGCCATAAACCAGTTGCACAGCCTAAGTCAACAATATTTTTCGGATTCAATTTTGCTAATTTCTTAGCAAAAGCAGTTCTTTCAGGTAGTTTTGCACGATGGTGATTTTCTAACCATTTTGCATCTGCCAATGGTCTACCTGTCGAATTTTCTTGTGAAATCATTTCACTGCCTCCTAATGTCTTATTTATTAAGATAATTAAGAATTATCCTGTATTCAGTTCCAAAATATAAAGTATTATGAATTTTGAGGAGAAGTAGACGAAAAAAAGATCAAAAAAGTCAGAAGGTGAATTATAAAAAAACAGCACAAATTTTCATTTCTCCATATAAACTACATAATATTGTCAGGGAAATCCTGGAGCAGCATAATGCCTAGTATGAAATGACGAATACAAAGGAGGGCGTTTTGTTCCAGTTTAAAATAGAAAACGGAACCTGCACTTTATAAAAAGCAGAATTTGATAAATTGTTTTATATCATCAGAAAAATACGGAAATTATAGGATAACCGGTTTGATAAAATGGTGGATAAGCCCCCGATCGTATGGATCTATGGAATGTGCTGTCGGGGCTTTTATAGTTGCGGATGTATATAAGACATCAAGATATAGATTATATACTATTTTATCAGAGATTCAAAAGGTTACTTATAATTACAGGATCTAAGAAGATTACGAAAAAAGTGAATCAATAGGTTAATTAAACACGAAAGAGATTTTCATTTATATGTAAATAATTACTGAAAAAATAATTTAGAAGAGTTATAAATATAATAAATTTTCAAAAAATCTTTTAGAATGATTGACAAATTTATAGATAAATGTTATGATTTCATTAACAAAAGAATAATAATGTGGTCGGCTCCTAAAGAGCCTGTTTAAGACAATCCAGTGGAATTCTGGAACTAAACCTTTGTGTTTACCTGTGTATAGCATTTCATATCAGAAGTGTTTAAGTCAGACCATACTACACGTTGGCGGAGACTCCTATATTTATGAAAGGAGACTTCGCTTTTGTTATCTAAATGTGATTTTTCATAGCCGGGATTTCATCAATAGGAGAATCTGGTTTGGAGAATAAATAAACAGGGAGGAGGCGGCCATAGGCCGGAGAAAAAGAAACTTTATTAATGGTAACAAAAATATCAAAAAACAATTTATCGTATTTAAGAGAGGAGAACAAAAAAGTATGATGAACAAAATGTTTAAAAAAGTTTCCGCAGTAGCACTCGCAGCAGCAATGACACTTGGTTCAAGTGTAGCAGCACAGGCAGCAACCGTAAAAATCTATTTTAGAGAGTGGCATCAGAATAGCACCAGCAATTCTTATCTTGGAACTCCAGATACTTCAACATTTGGAAGAGAACCTGTGTTTACAGTAAATAATGTAAAGAAAGGTACAACTTATAAAGCTGTGTTAGATGAAGCCGTTAAAAATTCAGATGATGATTATGTATTAACATGGACTGGTACTGATGGAGACTATTTAAAAACTATTACCATTGGAAATAAACCGTGGGATAATACCGGTAAAAACACTGAACCAGATTATGATGGTGACACAATGATTGGCGCTATCTGGGTAGGCAGTGCTTGGATGTGGTATGAAGGTGATAATATTGATCTTGCAGACACACATTCATACCCAGAGACTACTCTTGGAAAAACTTATGTTCCAGTTGTATCAAATGGAGATGAAAACGAAGTATATTCTTTGTTTTAAGCTATGATGAAACTAAGTTTGGATGGGGAACAAAAGAATGAGAAAGCGATTTTATTTAGTGACAGCCCTTTCTTTGATCCTGGTTGCTTCTGCACCGCTTAATGCGAGTGCGGAAGCTCTAAATGATTCATTTTATAGCGCACAGGAAGTGGACGAGAATGTAGAAATAGAGGATTTTGGAGAAATAGAGGATGAGTTTATATCTGATGATATAACAGAGGGCGATTTGTTTTCTTCGCAGGCAGAAGAGTATTCCACTGGGGAAAGCAATGATTCAGCTGATGATGGTTGGACACAATTAGAAAATGAGTCTAAAATTTCTTTTAAATACGATAGTGAGAGCAAAACCCTTTCATTTAGGGCTTCAGAGCCGGCTGCATTACCTGATAATAATCAAGATGGAAGTTGCAGCGAATGGTATTTAAAAAATAAAGAAGTCAAAAATGCAACAAAAGTTGTAATTGGTGATAATATTACAAGAATTGGAGCTTTCAATTTTGACAATCATTTAAGTGCTTATCCAAATCTTAATACTGTTGAATTATCTGCATCTGTAAAAGAAATTGGAGCATCTGCTTTTAGTAATGTTGCCACATTATTAAGCATTAATCTTGAATCGGTTGAGAATATAGGAAATAGTGCATTTGGACATACTGGTATAGAGAGCGTTACATTTGATAAAAGTTTAGTTTCTATTGGAAATTATGCTTTTTATTATTGTGGAGCTTTAAAACAAGTAAATGCTAAAGGAACTGTTAGTATTGGTGAGTCTTCTTTTGAACAATGTAGGCAGTTAGCTTCTTTTCTATGTGATTCAAGTATTTCAATAACGGGTAGTAGTGCATTTTATTATTGCAGTGCATTGAGCGTGTTTAAATCTACATCTATAGTAGAAATTGGAAAATATGCTTTTGGACGTTGCACAAGTTTAAATGAGCTTGATTTTTCTGAAACACAAAAAATAGGTGATTATGCATTTTCAAGATCTGGTATCACAAAAGCTAACTTTGCAATGTTAAATGAAATTGGAAACAAAGCGTTTTTTAAATGTTCCAGTTTAACATCTATTTGTTATCATGGAAGTAAAACAGAATGGGATACAATTTCGAAAGATGCCAGTTGTCCAGCATCTGCAGTAATTCACTACAAAGCGGATACAGAAGAAGCAAAAGATCCGACTTGTACCGAACCAGGTCGTAAGGGTACTAACGTTTGCGATGTTTGTGGTAAGAGCTATTCCGATAAAGATGATACGGAAAGTGTTATTCCTGCATTAGGTCACAGCTATTCTGATGAGTATACCGTGGATAAACCAGCAACTTGTACAGAGAATGGCGAGAAGAGCAAGCATTGTACACGGGAAGGCTGCGAAGCGAAAGATGATATTCAAAAGATAGAGGCTCTCGGACATGATTATGTGGAAACAACAGTAGCACCTACCTGTACTGAAAAAGGAACTCTTACCAAAACCTGTAGCAGATGTAACGATGTTGTTACAGAAGAGATTCCGGCACTTGGTCATGATTTCGCAAAAGACTACACTGTAGATGTGAAAGCTACCTGCACAACTGACGGTAAGCAGAGCAAGCATTGCTCCAGATGTGATGCGAAAACAGATGAGCAGAAAATTCCAGCTCTTGGACATGATTTTACATCTAAAGTTACCAAGGAAGCTACTTGTACAGTTGATGGCGTGATTACCAAAACCTGCAGCAGATGTGATGCAACTGAAACAGAAGCAATCAAAGCACTTGGACATAAGTTCGGTGATTGGAAAGTAACAGCGGAAGCAACTGTACTTGCACCAGAGCAGCAGGAAAGAATCTGTGAGACCTGCGGAGCAAAAGAGACAAAAGCCGAAGGCACTGCATTAAAAGCAACAGCTACAGTCAATGCAACCACAGTAAAACTGAAAGTAAAACAGTCCACCTCTGGCCTGAAAGTTACAGGTCTTGCGAAAGGTGATTCCGTAAAATCCTGGAAGTCTACTAACACCAAGATCTTTACCGTAAAAGGAAAAGAGAATGGTACCTGCAAGCTCACAGCAAAGAAAGCTGGTACAGCGAAACTTCAGATTACTCTTGCCAGTGGACTGAAAAAGACAGTTACTGTAAAAGTCCAGAAAACAGCAGTAAAAACTACGAAGGTTACTGTGGCTAATACAAAGGTAACTGTTAAGAAGGGCAAAAAAGTGGCTCTGAAACCGGTTGTGAAACCGTTCACTTCCAAGCAGAAAGTTACTTATACAAGTTCCAATAAGAAAGTTGCAACCGTTTCCTCTAAGGGTGTTGTAACCGGAAAGAAAAAAGGAACAGCGAAAATTACTGTAAAATCTGGAAGTAAATCTGTAAAGGTAACTGTAAAGGTTAAATAAGCACCAATAATGGAGGCTCTTCTTCCGTAAGGAAGAGGGGCCTTTTTTAAAGGAAAGGAGCCTGGAATAAATGAAAAAAATAGGACTATGGAAAAAATTAGCCAGTTGGCTGCTTGTTTTTCTGTTAGTGCTGCAAATTCCGACAGACGTGTTTGCGGAGGAATGGATCAGCGGAACCGATATTTCTGTAGATAGCGATTTTGCAGAAGAAGACGCTGGTTATGTTGAAGAGGAAGAAAATACCGATTTTATCGATGATGAGAAAATAGAAGTACCGGAGAGCGATGGCTTTACCGATTCGGAAAACCTGTCAGAAGAAGAGACGGCTCTTTTTAGTGACGGAACCGATCAGGAAGAATCTAACGAAGAAACCCAGGAAGTACAGGTTACGGTAAGCGTCAGCAAAGATGGAAAGTTCCTGAATGATAAAGATGGTAATCCGATGGCTGGGCGGTCCATTACGCTTACCGGCAAAAATACATATAATATGGATGATGCCTTAAAGCTGGCCCATGATCTTTATTATCCGGGAGGAGCAGAAGCTGGATATGATTACCACGAAGATGAAAATGGGATATATGATGGCATAATATATAAATTGTGGGGATACAACAAAAATGATGTTCCCAATATTAAATCTATATTGAATCACGATACCCGAAATCTGGGATCGGCCCTTAGCCGTACCGTACAAAACGGCGATGAACTGCATTTTTTTATACAGGCACAAAACGGCAAGGATAAGTTTGCGTTTTTCACAGAAACTGAAGCAACCTATACCCAGGGACAGGAAATAACACTAAAGCTGAGACAGCGCAATGACTTTGGGGGATGTTTTTCAAATTGCACAGGGGCAAGCATTTATATTAATGGTGTCAAACAGGAAGAATTACTCACAGACTCAGAGGGAAATGTAACACTGCCAAAATTAGAAGCTGGCCAGAGTTATTTAATCACTGCGGAGAAATTGATCAATACCTCTGATGGGACGGAGGTAACGGACATTTCGGCTGCATATACAACCGTTACAGTTGTTCCTGCCAGTGAGCAGCCTGGAGATTATATCAGTAAAGTACATTTGCGTGTGGAAAAGGGAGAGACAACAAAAGAGGTCGAAACCGCCACATTAGATGGGGAAGACGCTTTATGGATTCCTTCGGAACTAAGTGATGGAAATTTCTATGTCAAAGCTGAGCTTACGGATGATATCCCAGAAGGTGCGGCAGTATATGCGGTTTATTCCAATCCACAGGATGGAAGCATCTATCGGGTAAAGCTGACAGATGGAAAAGAGACATTCTTAAAAAATACAACGGTTTTCCAGTGTGCAAATGTAACTTCTTCCATAAGATTTGAGGTACGGAAAAACGGAAATGTCTTACAATCTGTTAAGGTTCCAATATACTATCGGTCACATCTGACGAGCATGGAATTTTTGGATTCCTGGGGACATGAGATAGAAACTGGTTTGCAGGACACCCTGGAAGACCAGGTACTTGAAATAAAAGTTCCCCAGAATGCAAAATATTTTGACCTAAATTGCGGGACTTATTATGGTGGTATAAAGGAGCTCTTTTACTATAACAATAAACTGAATGTCACAGGGGCAACGGTCCAAAGCATCCCTGTAGGGCTTCGCTTTTTCCCGGATTGGGAAAAAAATGATGAATGCCGGATTTCATTTATTTTAGAAAAGAATGAAACTTATCATAATTCTAAAGATACAAAATATACCTTTGTCATAACACCGGGGGATATTGATTACACACCGGAAGTAACCGTAAACATCACTGGAAAATATGGGGCTGTTTATGAAAATTCAGAATCCCCCGTTCTCTCGGCTGGTGCAGAAGTGTTGCGTCCGGAAGAGGGAAAACTGACTTATCAATGGTATTATCTGGTCTTGCCTGATAATGTTTATGTGCCGGATTATGTAGCTCTTGATAAGTATGTAAAATTGGAGGGAGCCACCGAAGAAGCATATAGGGTTCCTACAGATTCCGTTTTTGACACAAGATATTATTGCTGTATCGTCAATTATGAAATCGATGGAAAAATATATCCTGCCAAAAGTGACTTTACCAAAATTGCGGTTGTGTCGGAAAAACTTGAAAAACCGGAGATAGAAACCCAGCCACAGCCTATTTCCTGGATACAAGGGAAGCCATTAACGGAAAAACTGGAAGTCAGTCTTAAGAAAGTTACTGGACAAGGCATTGCACAGTATCAATGGTATAAAAATACAGAGAATAGTAATGAAAACGGACAGGCTCTTGTAAATGAAACAAAAAGCTCTTATACACCTCCGGTTTCAGAACTTGGAACCACCTACTATTATTGTGAAGTCTGGTATGAGCGTACTGACCGGTCTTATGAACAGGGCAAAGATACAGAAAGAAATACTTTGACCAGCGAAAAAGTGGTTTCAAATCCGGTTGCTGTTACGGTTACGGAAGAACCGCTTCCATGGGAAGGAAACGGATCAGAAGAATCTCCATACCTTATTAAGTCAGTTTCGGATCTGGAAGCGCTGCGTGAAAAAGTAAATAAAGACGGATTTACTTTTTCAGATGCTTACTTCAGACTGGATGCGGATATTACCCTTCCGGATGGCTGGAAGCCGATCGGTGCAACAAAGAATGGCAAAGTTAATCTGGAAAATGGAGCAAACTTAAATGCATTTAGCGGCATCCTGGATGGCGCTGGACATACCATCACAGTGCCGGAAGGTGGGCTTCCACTGTTTGGCTATGTCAGAAATACCAGGATCCGGAACCTGAACATTTATGGAAAGAAAATCGCAGGTTACGGGCTTATCAATAACTTTGAAGGTGTCGGTCTTTCTGGAAGTGCAGTTGAGATTGATAATGTAACTTTAAAGAGTGGCTCCAGTACCTTAAAGTCCGGTCTTATTGGAGCAAATAAGACTACCAATCCTTATGCTGGTTGTTCTGCCGCATTTGTAGCAACGATTAAAAATTGCACCATCGAAAAGGGTGTTGTCATTGGGTATGACAAAAAACAGAGTCAGATCGGTGCCATCGCAGGGCGTATGCAGGGAACTATAAAGAACTGCGTGAGTTATGCAGATGTTTATGGAACGGATTATGTAGGTGGTATCATTGGAACCCGTGATAATGCCATGGGAACCTGTGAAGTCATCGGATCTGAATTCTATGGAACAGTAACTGCTTCCGGACAGCATGCCGGAGGTATTGTTGGTGGCGGATATGATGATTCTTCAGCTCCAAATGGAACAAAGGTTACCATTAATAACTGTGTGTCGGAGGGAACTGTTACAGGTGCAGATAAGGTTGGGGGTATTCTAGGTGGAGATACCTATGTGGCACAGACTTGGGACAACTGTCAGTATTCCCTTAGAAATAATTCCTTCACAGGAAAAGTCCAGGCTACTGGTGAAAATGCTTCCTATATAGGTGGAATCATTGGTTTCTATGACAGTCTGAACCGGATCGATGCGATTTCGAATAATTATTATTCAAAGGATTGCGGAGCTACAAATGGTATTGGATTCGTAAAATATATTGATACCAGCTGTGCTTCCCATGAGACATCAAGCGGATCTACCTATTTTAATACAGAAAATGGTACTACAGACTGTCCGGATGTAAACGGATGTGGTTGGAAAACTAGGTATAACCGTACGGACGATCCTCTTGGAGCAGATATGGACAAATTGTTCTCCACAGAAGGCCTGCGGATTACGGTAGATTCCCTGGAGCTTAGCGGTGATTATCGTACAGCGTTTGACATTGGGGAAGACCTTGATTTTACAGGAATGCAGGTAAAAGCCCTTATCAGTGATGGTACTGAACAGGAAATCCCGTGGACAGATCTTACTATTGAGGGATATAACAAAAATCAGCGTGGAGAGCAGACCTTAAAGCTTTCTTATAAAGAAGCTTTTACCCAGCTGACCGTAACTGTGCTGAAGAAAAATGCAGGAACGATCACTGTTAGCCTTACCCTTCTTGGAGACAGTGTACATAACAGTGATACAGACGGAACCTGCCATACTTTATATAACGGTAACCTGGAAACCTGGATCAAAAAGACAGATTACAAGGTAGATGGTAATGCAAATGTGCTTGCAGTATTAAAGACTGCTTTTGCAGAAAATAACATGACCTATCGTTCTGCAAAAGAAGAAAATTATATTGCCGGAATTACCCGGGCAGGAGAACCAGAACTTGCTGAATTTACAAACGGGGATTATAGCGGCTGGATGTACACTTTAAATGGTATCCATTCTGATCTTGGCGTAAAAGAGCAGTATCTGGAAGATGGAGACGAGATCGTTTTCCATTATACAGATGACTACCGGAAGGAACACGAACATGAGTGGTCGGAAAGCTGGTCTTATGACTCTGGATCCCATTGGCATGAATGTGTGTCCAGATATGGAACCTGTGATATTACTGATAATACGAAAAAGGGCGGCTATCAGAAGCATACCTATGGAGAAGGCAGGGTAGTAAACGCAGCTACCTGCAAAGCAGAAGGAAAGAAGGAATTTACCTGTCTGGTGTGCGGTTATACGAAGACGGAAACCATTCCAAAAACCAGCCAGCATACCTATGACGCTGGAACCATCACTAAACAGGCAACCTACACCGCAGCCGGGGAAAAGGTTTATACCTGTACTGTATGCGGGGCAACCAAAACAGAAGTGATCCCGATGCTTACTCACGACCATAACTTCACCTGGACAGTGATTTCCAAAGCGACTGTTTTTTCACCGGAAAAACAGGAGGGAATCTGCTCCATCTGCGGTGCAAAACAGAGCCGTGATAACGGAAGCAAGCTCACCGCAACCATGAAGTTAAATGTAACCTCCATCAAGCTTCAGAAGAAACAGGCTACGACAAAAGTAAAGGTTACCGGTCTGGCAAATGGGGATTCCGTGAAGTCCTGGACTTCCAGCAACAAAAAGATTGTGACCGTGGATAAAAACGGCAAGATCAAGGCTGGTAAGAAAACTGGAAGTGCGAAGATCACCATCACCTTAAAGAGTGGCAAGAAAGCAACCTTGAAGGTAAAGGTACAAAGCGCGAAGGTAAAAACAACTAAGATTACCGGATTAAAGACGAAGCTCACCCTGAAAAAGGGTAAGAGCCTTACCTTAAAGCCTGTTATTTCTCCAATCACCTCCCAGGAGAAGGTGACTTACACCACCTCTAATAAGAAGGTGGCAACTGTTACGAAAAAGGGTGTGATAAAAGCGAAGAAAAAAGGCACAGTACCATTACGGTAAAATCCGGAAAGGTTACCAAGAAGGTCAAAGTAACCGTAAAATAAGAATCGGAACATCCACCAATGTCGGAGAAAAGTTCTCTGGCGTGGTGGATGTTTTTTCTGGTTAAAAGAAAATGGGGAAAATAAAAGAAACCAGGAAAGGACCAGAAACTATAAATCCAGATGACAGTCCCCTCAAACAATGCTACAATACCTGTAGAGAAAGAATAAAAAGAAAGGGAAGCGTATGAACCAAAAACGAAAAAAGTGGTTGACCTTGTTATTAAGTCTGTTACTGCTTCTATGTGCCAGCGTGTTTACAGGCTGTGGGGGAGAGTCCTCTTCCGGGGAGCCTGCGACCTGTACGATCGAGATCTCCTGTGCGACGGTCCTGGATCACATGGAGGAGTTAAAGGAAACCAAAAAAGAGTTTGTCCCGGAGGATGGACAGATCCTAAAAAAGACAACGGTCTCATTTACCACAGGGGAGAGCGTCTTTGATATTTTAAAAACCATCTGTGGGGAAAAGGGGATTCAGATTTCTTCGAAGTACACCCCACTCTATGACAGCTACTATGTGGAAGGAATTAACCAGCTCTATGAGCTGGACTGCGGAAAAAATTCCGGCTGGATGTACAGTGTCAATGGGACATTTCCCAATTATGGGGCATCTGCGTACAAGCCAAAAGACGGGGATGTGATCTTGTGGGTGTACACCTGTGACCTTGGAAACGATGTGGGAAATCCCTATCAGGGAGACGAAAAATAGCCGGGTAAGCCCAACCGGTTCTAAACCACTGATCCTGCAAAAAGATTCATAGATTGCCAAAATTTGACAGATGCCATTTCAAATGCTATAATACTAATATTTGATATAGGTAGAAATATCAGAGAACGAAAAATTAAATAACCAGACATGGTTCAGCCAGATAAGGCTGATTTAGGAAAATTCGGTGCGATTCCGGAACCATAATCACTGTATGAAATCAGCGGTACATAACAGCGCATTTTAAGTCAGCATATTCCACTTGTCGTAAAGGACGGAGGCTCATCGAAGTAATGGGGCTCTGTTTTTGTTACCCTAAAAAGCGGAGGAAAGAAAAGAATGCGTGTTTATAAAGATGAAGAAATGCGCTGGAGTATGTTGCGGTATGACAGCCGGACATTTACAGCACAGCAGGCAAAAATGTTAAAGGGGGATGTTACAAGGAAGGAGATCCCGGAAAAATATATCTACATTGACGATGGCTGTTTTCGGGCAGATGGACGGATGCGGGAAGTCATTCTCCCACCAAATTGTAAGATTATTGGACGGGAAGCCTTTTTCCAGTGCCAGATCCGAAAGGAAGTTGTTCTTCCTAAGACATTGACGGAAATTAAACGGCGGGCGTTTTCAGAAAACCACAGCCTGCGTGCAGTCCATTTTCCAGCGTCCTTAAAAACCTTAGGACCAAAAGCTTACCGTGATTGTACCAATCTATTAAGAGCCGTGTTTGCAAAAGACTCAGAGTGCCGGGAAATCCAGGAGGGGGCATTTGATTCCTGTTCCAAGCTAAAAAGACTGGTGCTGCCAGACCACGTTGAAGTGATTGGAAGTAAAGCGTTCTTTCGGTGTAAGGAGTTAAAAAAGGTGATTTTCCCAGATACCTTGAAGGTAATCGAGGCAGAGGCGTTTCGGTTTACCGGCCTTGAGGAATTAAACCTTCCGGAAGGCTTAGTAGAGCTTGGCGAGAGTGCCTTTTTCAAATGCAACAACTAAAACATGTTGTGATCCCGGAGAGTGTGGATGTGATCGAACGCTGGGTATTCCATGGCTGCAACCGTCTGGAAACCGTAGAAATCCGTCACGATCCGGAGTATGTCGGTCCGTGGATCGTGAATAAGAGCTGTACCATTCGCTGTTATAAGGGCAGCAAGATGGATGCCTATTGTGATGAGTATGAACTGAAGAGGGAGTATATCGGTGCCGAAAGCGTTGTCAATGAATAAAGAAAAAAACAACAGAACGTGTGCAAACCTTACGGTAATGGATACCTTTTCTGCCTGTCATCCTTTTTTGAATTTTTTCTATTTTACAGTGGTACTTTTTTTTACCATGTTCAATCAACACCCGGTGTTCATCGGGATCTCTTATATTGGAGCATTTTCCTATTCGTTTTTATTAAACGGATGGGAAAAGACTCTGAAACAAAGCTTTCTTCTTACTCTGCCAGGTCTTCTCATTGTGGCACTATTAAATCCCATGTTTAATCATTACGGGGTTACCATGCTGTATTATGTAAAAAGCAGCGGCAACTGGATCACCCTGGAAGCACTTGTGTACGGTGTGGTGCTTGGCGCTGTGATGTTCGTAGTCATCCAGTGGTTTTCCTGTTACAATAAAGTGATGACAACGGATAAATTTATCTATCTGTTTGGGCGGATCATTCCGGCGCTTTCCCTGATCTTATCTATGGCGCTTCGGTTTGTGCCAAGGTTTACTGCACAGTTAAAAGTAATCCGAAGCGGGCAGAAAGCCATGGGACGGGATGTATCAGAAGGAAGCCTTTTTGCGCGTATCCGCCATGGGCTTAACATGCTCTCCATCCTGGTTACCTGGCGCTGGAAAACGCCATTGAGACCTCTGATTCCATGCGAAGCAGGGGATATGGTCTGAAGGGAAGGACTGCGTTTTCCATTTACCATTTTACAAGAAAAGATAAGTATGTCCTGGGAATGATGATCGGACTGTCTGCTATATTTACAGGGGGCTGTATCAAAGGGGCTGCCTATGCAAGTTATGATCCCAGAATCCTGTTAGCTGGCTTTACCATCCAGGGATACGCGGCACCCATTTCGGTTTCCCCGTTACTTGCCCTGCTTACTTATCTTTGTTTTGCAGCCTTTTGTTTTCTTCCAGTGCTGCTGGATGTGACAGAAACCATCCGCTTTTCCTATAGCAGGAGAAAAGAAACGGCGGACCTTGAAATGACGTATCAAAAAATTTACCAGACTCTGGAACAGGAAGGAACAGACAGATGAATCTTGTAGAAATAAAGGATTTCGGGTTTTCCTATCCGGAAAGTTCCAGAAAAGTTCTGGAGCATGTAAACCTGAACATAAAAGAAGGAACCTTAAATGTTATCATGGGAAGGAGCGGTTGTGGAAAAAGCACCCTGCTTCGCCAGTTAAAAAGCGTGCTTGCACCAGCTGGAGAAAAAGAGGGAGAGATCCTCTATCGGAATATTCCGCTTAGGGATACCGACCACCGCACACAGAGCCAGGAGATCGGGTTTGTGATGCAAAATCCGGACAACCAGATCGTGACCGATAAGGTATGGCATGAGCTGGCGTTTGGACTGGAAAGCCTTGGGTATGACAATGCCACCATCCGGCTTCGGGTGGCAGAGATGGCAAGTTATTTTGGTATCCAGAAGTGGTTTTATAAAAATGTATCGGAATTGTCAGGCGGGCAAAAACAGCTTCTAAACCTGGCTTCCGTGATGGCCATGCACCCGTCTTTACTGATCCTGGACGAGCCAACCTCCCAGTTGGATCCCATTGCAGCCTCCGATTTTCTGGAGACCGTGAAGAAGATTAATCGTGATATTGGGACTACTGTACTGCTCACCGAACACCGCCTGCAGGATATCATTCCGTATGCCGACCAGGTGTTTGTCATGGATGAGGGTACCCTGTTTATGGAAGGGACACCCCGGGAGATTGGAACCAAATTAAAGGAACAGCACCACGGCATGTTTTTATCCATGCCGGTTCCCATGCAGATTTATGCAGGGACAGAGAGCACCCTTACCTGTCCCCTTACCGTAAGTGAGGGCAGACAGTGGATCCGGGAATATATAGAAGAAAAAGGAATAAAAAAAGAACAGATCCAGCAGGCCAACCAAAGGTTGGAAAGACAGGGGGAGAAAAACAAAAACGAAACGGCAGGGCTTTTTGGGCATTTCAAGCGCCAGAAAGAAAATACGCCCCCAGCCATCCAGATGAAGGATGTCTGGTTTCGGTATGAAAAGGACAGCCCCGATGTCATTCAGGATCTGTCACTGGAAGTAAAAAAGGGAGAATTCTATGCCCTGGTAGGGGGAAACGGAACCGGAAAGAGTACCACCTTATCTTTACTTGGACGAGTACACCAGCCGTACAGCGGCAGAATCTACCTGGATGGAAAGGATCTTCGTTCCTTTTCCGACCGGGAGTTATACGGTGGGTATCTTGGTGTTATGCCACAGAATCCCCAGAGCATCTTTTTAAAAAAGACGGTACTAGAAGACCTCTATAGCGTGATCGGCGGAAAAAAAGAAAAGCCGTCCAGCGAGTACCCCATTTCCATGAAAAAGGAAAAAGCCATCGAGGGGATTGTAAGCCTTACCCATTTGGAAGGGTTGCTTAACCGCCATCCCTATGATTTAAGCGGCGGGGAGCAGCAGCGGCTTGCCCTTGCAAAAGTGCTTCTTCTTCGCCCGAAGATCCTTCTCATGGATGAACCGACCAAGGGAATGGATGCGGAATACAAAGAAGAGCTTGGAAGTATTTTAAAGAAGCTGCAATCCCATGGAATGACGATTTTCATGATTTCCCATGACGTGGAATTTGTAGCCGAGTATGCGGATACGACAGGCCTGTTTTTTGAGGGAAATGTGGTGACAAGCAAAAAGACAAGAGACTTTTTCGCTGGAAATAATTTTTATACCACTGCGGCAAACCGTATGGCAAGAGGTCTGTTTCCAGAGGCAGTTACCGGAAAGGATGTGGTGTCATGCTTGACGAATCCCAGTTAGATGAATTTCTGGATGAATTCTTTGGGGAAGAAAAACCAGCTTCGGATGCCGCCCGTTTAAAGAATTCGGGAAAACAAAATCCTTTCCATCGAAAAGAAGTTCCTTCTGAAGAACTGGAAGAATATACCCTTCCGTCCGACGGAATGATTATCCGCCAGATGGAGCGCCAGGGAAAGGTAAGCCGCCGCACCTGGTTTGCATTTGCGGTCATGCTGATCGTGGTACCAATCCTTCTATTCTTCTCGGTGAAGATATGGGGAGGGCGAAAATACCTGCTCTGCAGCCTGATCGTGGTAATGGCAGCCATGCTTCCCTTTTTTATGATGTTTGAGGGCAGGAAGCCAAAGGCAAGGGAGATCATGGTGATCTCCGTATTAGCTGCCATTGGCGTAGCAGGACGCGCCGCCTTTTTCATGGTGCCAAGCTTCAAGCCTGTGGCTGCCATCGTGATCTTAACCGGGATTTCCTTTGGCGGCGAGGCTGGATTTTTAGTTGGCAGCCTTACCATGCTGATCTCCAACATGTTTATGGGGCAGGGCCCCTGGACACCCTGGCAGATGTTTGCCTTTGGCATGATCGGATTTCTGGCAGGGATCCTGTACCAGAAGGGGATTTTAAAAGCCAGGAAGTTCTATCTTTGTATCTACGGATTTTTAAGTGTCTTTTTAATTTATGGAGGCATTATGAATCCTGCCAGCATCCTGATGTCCTACGGATATATTACAAAAAGCAGCCTGATCGCCTACTACATTTCAGGCGCCCCCGTGGATCTGGTACATGCAGCTTCCACCGTGATCTTCCTATGGCTGCTTAGCCGCCCGCTTCTGGAAAAGCTGGAGCGGATCAAGGTGAAATATGGGCTGATACAGGAATCAGAGAACCGGTAATAGAAAATAGATGTAAGTGGAATTTGATTTTTAAAAGAAGGAGAAACGAAAAATGTTAAATCCCAAAAAGAAAAGGACTGGATGCTATCTTGCCGGAATTCTGGCGGCGGCAGCAGCCATCAGCCTGTTATCTGGCTGCGGTGGTGGGACACCGTCCTTAGAGGAAGCATTAAAGAAAACTGCTTCCTATGAACAGACAAGTATTCCCTCCCCAGCTTCCGATTCCCTCGGCGGAGAGTGGACGGTGATCGCACTGGCACGCTCCGGGAAAGCGGCAGAGGACGGCTATTACGAAAAATACAGGGCAAACTTAGAAAAGCGCGTCAAGGAGCAGGAAGGGGTATTAAGTGAAAACCGCTATACCGAGTATGCAAGGGCTGTCCTGGCTTGTAAGGCCATCGGGATCGATCCTTCCGATATTGGAGGGTATGACCTTATAAAGTCCCTGGAAGATTTTGAGGCTGTAACCGCGCAGGGGTTAAATGGAGCCGTGTATGCCTTCTTGCCTTAAATGCGGACCGCTCGGACGTAGACGGGGAACTGGAACAAAAGTATCTGACCTACATTGTGGGACAGGAAAAGCCATCCGGTGGATTTTCCTTAGATGACAGTTCCGATACCGCAGATGTGGATCTGACTGCCATGACCTTACAGTGCTTAGAGCCCTATGCCACAGAGGAAGAAATCAGTGCCATCATTGACCGTGGCGTGGAATTTTTAGCGGATGCGCAGGCAGAGGATGGCGGTTATGAGGCGTATGGGGATAAAAGCTCCGAGTCCGTTTCCCAGGTAATCCTTGCGCTTAGCACGTATGGAATCGACTGTAACAAGGATGCACGTTTCCGGAAAAAGGAAAAAGGGCTTTACGACAACCTGATGGAGTATTATAAAAAAGATGGAAGCTTTTCCCATCTATTAGACGGGGACAGCGATCCCATGGCTACCGACCAGGCGTTTTGTGCAATGGCGGCATACAGCCGGTTTTTAAATTGCAAAACCAGTTTTTATGATATGAGCGATACCAATTGACACATAAGAAAAAGAACCTGGATCAGCCAGTAAAAAGGGCAGGAGGAAAGAAATGGCAGATAAGATCACACAGCTTCAGAAGGAGCTTGGAACCATTATAAAAGGAAAAAAAGAAGTTACGGATAAGATTATCATGGCAGTGCTGGCAAGAGGACATGTGCTTTTGGAAGACGTTCCTGGTGTTGGAAAGACAACCACAGCTTTGGCACTTTGCCGTCTTATGGGAATGGATTTTAACCGGATCCAGTTTACGCCGGATGTAGTTCCTTCCGATGTAACCGGATTTACCATGTACGAAAAACAGACGGGCAGATTCATCTACCGCCCAGGCGCGGTGATGTGCAACATGCTTCTGGCGGACGAGATCAACCGTACCTCCAGCAAAACCCAGGCAGCCCTTCTGGAAGTCATGGAAGAGGGAAAGGTAACGGTAGATAACGAGACACATCCGGTTCCGCAGCCCTTTGTAGTCATTGCTACAGAGAACCCTACCGGCTCTTCCGGAACCCAGATGCTGCCGGAATCCCAGTTAGACCGATTTATGATAAGCCTTTCCATGGGCTACCCGGATCACGAAAACCTGGTAGAGCTGCTTCGGGACCGGCAGACAAAAAATCCGTTGGAGAACGCGAAAGCTGTTATTACCAAAGAAGAAGTTGTTATGCTTCAGGATCAGGTACAAAAAGTATATATGGCAGATTCCATCCTGAACTATATTGCAACCCTTGCAGAGGCAACCAGAAACCATCCGATGATCACACTTGGTCTTAGCCCCCGTGGAACCCTGGCTTTATGCCGTATGACAAAGGCGGCAGCCTTCATGGAAGAACGGGATTATGTGATCCCGGAAGATGTAAAAAAAGTATTCACAGATGTAACCGCACACCGTATGATCCTGGATTCAAGAGCCAGATACCAGGAGCAGAGTGCGAAGGACATTCTGGAAGAAATTTTAAAAGATACATCGGCGCCGAAGGTAGAGGGAGAATGAAAAACAGGATTTTACTACTTATATGGTTCATATTGCTTGCCCTGGCTGCGGTTTTTACCGGAGTCTGGGTATATGCCGTCCTTTTGCTTTTGTCCGCCCTTGCGGTAGTGGCGTTTTTGCTGCTTGGTTTCTTTTGCGGAAAAAAGATCACTATGAAGCTAAAGCTCCCCAAAGCTGCGGAACAGGATGGAATCTGGAAGGGGGAGCTTCAGATCGCAAATGGCTCTGTCCTTCCGGTATTTCTAGGAAAAGGCAGCCTGCATTTGGAAAATCATTTTACTGGGGAGAAGATGGAGCTTCCGTTTTCGTTTTCCCTTAAAGGAAAGGGGAAAAAAGCCATTGACTTCCAGGGAAAAAGCCAGTGGTGCGGTTGTATTTACGCCACCTTACACACCTGGCGCTCCTATGATTTCTTTGGTCTGGCAGGGCAAAAGAGGAAGGCGGGGCTGTCCGCTTGTACGGTGGTGATGCCCTGTGAGCAAAAGGAAGATTTTCAGTTTCTCACAAAAGAGGGCTTTGACATGGAGAGCTTCCGCTATTCCGGAGCCCGTCCTGGGGATGATCCGGGGGAGACCTTTGATATCCGGGAATACCAGGAGGGGGACAGCATTCGTCAGATCCACTGGAAGTTGACCGGCAAGTTAGATAAAATGATGATCCGCCAGAGAAGTTTCCCGGTGGATGATACGGTCCTGATCCTGGCAGAGCCCTATTTAAAGGAAAAAGCTCCAGCCGTAGCACAGACGCTTGGTGAAGTGTTTGCCGCAGTTTTAAATAGTTTTATGGAACAGGGCATTTCCTGTCAGGCAGGCGTGTTTGACCACAGCACCGGACATTTTTACATTGAAAAAATACGCACCCGCGAGGATTATGAAACTATTCTCTATTTATTCCTCCGCCACGGAGGGGAGGGGGAAAAGCCCTGCACCATCACAGAATATCTTCACACTCCGGGACAACAAAGATTTGCAAATTATATTTATATTACAGGCACCCCAGAAGAGGAAGATCTTAGAAGCCTTCGAACCCGGGGCGAGGTAACCGTTGTAAGCTGTGGAACCACAGCAGATAAAGGAGAAACCATCACATGGAAGTATGGATCACAAGACAAGAAGAAAAACATAGAAGATACCTGCCCGGTATCCTGCTGGAAAGTTTCCTGATTTTTCTGGTAAATGGCGTTGGTACCTTTGCGCTTTTGCATACCCTGATTCCGTCTGTGAATGGGATTCCTTTTTTGGTGAGCGTCACTGTGACCGCCCTTCTCTGTGCCGTTCTTTTCAGGCTTCGGGAACATTTGGTTGCTGCGGTTTTCTCGTTAAGTGCAGCTGCCGGGATCTGCCTGTTTGCGTTCTCTGGCATGCTTTTAAACGGATTTCTTTCACTCTGGAACCAGCTTGCAGAAGTTCTTGGGAAAAAAGCAGGGATCTACCTTACCATCTACCAGCTGAAGGATTCTGGAAAAGCAAATGGGGAGCTGGCAGTTCTTATTTTCCTTGGCATTGCCTGTGGGCTGTTTGGCTTCTTAATCCTGAAGCTTCGGTGGTATGTGCTGCTCCTTCTTTTTGCGGCAGTCCTTCCGGTGGTTCTGGTAAAAACAGAACTGCTTCCAGATACCAGGCTTTGTCTTGGCTTTTACGCTGGAACCCTGTTAGAATTAAACTACATGACGAAAAATAAAGGGGGAAACTTAGGTAACGCTGCCGACGTGGCCGCTTTTATTGCCGGGGCATTTGGTCTTCTTCTGGTCTCCGTTTTCGGGGGCATGTTTCTTCAAAGCCTGGTGCCAAAGAATGAGTACCAGGACTCCCAGCTTGTGGCAAATGCCAAAGAAGAGGCATTAAGTGGACTTTCCAGGATCCGTTACAAAGGGCAGGGGGCAAATTCCCTTCCAAATGGAAAGCTAAAGCAGACCGGATCCTGGAGTGCATCATCGGATACAGCACTTGAAATTACCATGGAGCACCCGGCTTCTTTGTATCTGCGTGGCTTTGTGGGAAGTGTTTATGACGGCTCTTCCTGGACAGAGATTTCCACGGAAGAGGCCTATGAAGAAAAAGACTTGTATTATTGGCTTCACCAGGAGGGCTTTTATGGAGAAACCCAGCTTCTAAATGCAAGAAATCTGATCCAGGACGATTCTCTCTCCGGTGAGACGGGAACCATCTCCATAAAAAATAAAACGGCAAGCAGTAAATACCTTTATACCCCGTATGAGCTCTCTGGTCTGCCAGACGGCTACACAGGTGAAAATGCCCAGGCGGACAGCACCCTGTACGCCAGAGGCCTGTTTGGAGAAAGAACCTATCGTTTTTCCTCCCTTGGAAATCTGGTAAGTGATTTTACCACCCTTGGGGCAAAGGTCTATCAGACATTGACCGCTGGAAATAATGCAGGGAATGGCGGTGCGGATGCCGTCAATTCCTACCGAAGCCAGGAGAGTTATTACAATACCTTTGTTTATCAGGAAGATACCGCTCTTCCAGCGTCCTTAAAAACCCTGTTTCAAAAGGAACTTGGAGACGGCGGAAACCGTGATGAGGGACATACCGATTACTACACGGCAATCACCAGGATCCGTTCCTATCTGGAAAAGAACATGACCTACAGCTCCCAGACCGATGTGTTTTCAGAAGACGGGGATTTTACGGAGAACTTCTTAACCAGCTCCAAGATCGGACACAGCGTCCATTTTGCGACAGCGGCGGCTTTGATGTTCCGTTACTATGGCATTCCAGCCCGGTACGTGGAAGGGTACTTAATTACGCCACAGGATGTGGAGGGAAAACAGGCTGGGGATACCATTGAGATCCCAGGCACCAACGGACATGCCTGGACGGAGATCTATGTGGACGGGCTTGGCTGGATCCCTCTTGAAATGACACCTTCCTATTACGGGGTCATGGAGGAAGCCAACTTAAAAACCGGTCTGGAAGCCAAAGGAAAACTGGCAGCTTCGATTCCGGAGACAGAATCACAGCCTCCAGTGGAAGAGAACATCCGTACCAATTTCAGCCTGAAGCTGGCATTGTTTGGAATCGAAAAATTCCTCCTTCTGTTTTTAATCGTATTTGATACGTTTATGTTCCTGTTCATCCTGGCTGTGATATTCCTAAGAACATTTACAAACCGAAAGAGAAGAAAGTGCTTTGCCTCCCAGGATACCAAACTGGCAGTCCGGGCGATGGCGGGCTATGCCAGAGTGTTATACGAGCATGGCACACAGTATTCAGATGAGACCACATTACTCTATGAAAAAGTAAGAAAGATTGGACAAAAGGCAGCGTTTAGCCCCCATCCGGTATCGGCCTCCGAACGCCATGATACGGCAAGCTGTATCCGGCATTTAAAAAAGGAATTAAAAGCATCTGCAAGCTGGTATGACAGATGGATCATGAAATACATTGAAAGACTTTATTGACAGGAAAGGAGGCTGTTTATGAAAGAAAAAAAGAAGAAAAGAAAAATACTGGCAGCACTCATTCCTGTGGCAGTACTTTTTCTGGCTGTTGTCGTTTTTGCACAGGGCGTATTAAAAAGTGAGCCCGAGGCAGTACCAAACCCGGTGCAGGGAATCAGTGCAGACAGCTCCTTAAAAGGGTATCTGGGAACCGGTTTTGCCTATGCAGGATCTAAGACAGATGGAAACGGCGAGGAAGCGGAAGAGCAACAGGAACAGGCACAGCTTCTTCCGGAAGAGACACCGACTCCTACGATCACACCGGAGCCGACAAAGGAACCTGCGGCGCAGACGGTGACACCAACTCCTAAGCCGGAGGAGAGCGTAACGCCCACACCCCAGGCGACGGTGACGGAAGCGCCGCCAGAAAATAATAACAATACAAACCAAAATCAGGAAAATGAGAGTAACACGATTGAATATGATAACCAGGATGATCCCGACAATTCTGAGCAGCCATCGGAATCACCAGATACCGATGATAACCGGAACCAGGACGGGGCACAGACTCCGAACGAGGATCTGCCACCTGTTACCCCGGCACCGGAAGAGCCGCAGATCACTGCGACACCTGCCCCTACGGAAAGTCCAGAGGAACCGGTAGAAGATAATTACCCGAAGATTGCCACAGACCTTACCGATGGGGAGACCGTCAATGCTTCTTACCGTACCTTTTACATCCAGGCAACCGATCACTATGGAAACAGCCTGGGTGCAGCGTCTGTTTCTGTAACTGGAAACGGACAGCAGCTGAGCTGTCAGGGACAGCCGGCGGAAGGCATTTTGGCTTATCGCCTGGAACTGGCAGAGGGTGCCAACACCATAGAAATCAAGGCAACCGATGAAGAGGGATATACCACCACACTTCCTGCGTTTACCCTATATAAAGGGGAAGATGCAGGACCACAGGTGGCAGGCTCTATCACCATCAGCATTGAAGCTGGCACAGTAGGACTTGGAACCATCCTTCCGGCAACCTCTATTGAATATTACCAGGGAGAACAGTTATCCTCTGTGCTGCTTCGGCTTTTGCAGAACACAGGCTTTGACTGGAGAAACAATGGGGATGCCACCAGCGGCTTTTATTTAAAAGCAATCGGAAGGGGCGGCATTTCCGCAAATGCGGCTATTCCGGATGACCTGATGGCGCATTTGCAGGAAGTAAACTGTCAGTTATCCGATCACGATTCCAACTGGCTTGGAGAGTTTGATTTTACCATGGACTCTGGCTGGCTGTATTCTGTGAACGGTGAATACATGAGTGTTGGAATGTCTTCCTATTTCCCAGCGGACGGGGATGAGGTAAGGCTTCGATTTTCCCTTTATTCCGGTGCCGACGTAGGCGGCGGAGTAAACGGCGAGACATGGGGGGACTGGTAAATGAAAAAAAGATTGGTAATGGGAACCCTAACGGCAGCTCTGATTGCTGGAAGTGTTCCTTATGAGATACATGCACAGCAAGAAGTGATGATACAAAGCGAAGAAGGAGGACCAGAAGAGCCTTCGGAACCGGAACAGCCGGAGCCTGCTCCAAGTGAGGAACCACAGCCGACCATGGAGCCAGAGCCCACTGTGGCACCACAGCCGACCGTGGAGCCAGAGCCTACACAGGCACCAGCTCCAACTGAGACTCCACAAGAGCCGACTGCAACACCGGTTCCGGAGCCAACTACGGCACCAACAGAAACTCCGGCTCCAACCGAGATTCCACAGCCGACTGCGACTCCAACCCCGGCTTTGGTGAGCGTGGGACTTCAAATTGAGCCGGGAGATGCCAGTGTGGTGATCCTGGATGCAGAGGGAAACCCGGTTTCCGCAGAAGAAAATGGACGGTATTCTCTTTTACAGGGACAGGCGTATGAACTTTATGTCCGTAAAGAAGGGTACCAGGAATTCTACCAGAAGATCACGGCAGATCCTGCGGTGACGGAATATACCATCACCCTTCTTAGCGGCAACACAGCCTTAAAGGGCTTGTATGTTTCCAGTTCCGACAAGTACGGAAAAGGAATCTTAAAATTAAGCCCGGATCTGGCTCCAGATAAGGAAAAATTTGAGACTTCCTACGATGGCGAACGGCAGAGCCTGAACATCTGGCCAGAAGTAGAGGATGAAAAAGCTTCTGTTAAGGTTTATGCCATCAGCGGTATCAAGGCAGGAACTGTAGAAAAAGATGAGACCATCACGGGAACGAAAGACAACAAAGACCGCCTCTACTGGAAGATCTTTTTTGCCGACCAGGAAAAAGAGGCGAAGGTCCGCCTGGAGGTAAAAGCAGAGGACGGGACAACCAGAGACTATTATATTACCCTGAAACTTACCGATACGACAGCTCCGGTACTAAAAAAAATCAGTGCCAGCCGTATCTCCACGGACACTGCTTCTGCTGTCTATAAAACTTCCGAAAAGGGAACCTGTTATTACCAGGTGATTGAGGCAGGGGCAAAGGTACCCGCCCTAGATACAAGTGGGAAAGGAACAGAAGTATTAGCCGGAACCAATACCATTACCCTGACTGGATTATCCTCCGGGGAAAAAGACCTGGTGATCGTGGTAAAGGATGCAGCGGGAAATGTAAGTGATTCTTTAGTCATGGGGATCCCGGATATAAAAACAGCCGGTACCCCTGGAAACCTGGTACATGGCTCCGACCATGGCGGAAATAAGTCCCAGGCCACTATCCCAGGACAAAACGGCGAGGGTTCCTTATCCAATTTAAAACAGGTGGAGGGAAGCAAAGCTGGAGGCAAAGAGGGGGAGAAAACCACTGGGGAGATTAAGGCTTCCTTAAAGCTCCAGGGGGAGAAACAGACTTCTTTGTTTGGAAATATGAAGACAGCTGACACCAAAAAAAATGAGTCCCCGAAGTGGACAGACCGGACAGGGAAGAAATATGCAAAGGATTTAAAGCCTGGCTATACCATAGCAGGGGAGAAGGTGATGGAAAAAGCCACTCCCTCCCCGGTGGTAGAAGAAAAAAGTGAGGCGTCAGATGGTTTTACAGAAGAAACGAAAACCACAGTTACAAATACAACTGGAAAGAACCAGGCTCAGGAGGAATCTTTTGCAGGAAGTGTGACAAGAGGAATCCAAAAAGCAAGTCTGACAACAAAATTTCTTCTGGTGATTGCGGTATTGGAAACTGGTTTTGCTCTCTTTTTTGTAACGGCAAAGAAAAGGTTTAAAAAAGAAAGCAAGAAAAAGCCCAAAATAACGGCGTAAGCAAAGAAAAGAAGGGAGAACTGAATGAAACCAACAATGAAAAAATGGCTGACCGGACTTTTGTCTGCGGCCCTGTTAGCTGGAAATCTTCCGGTGTATGCGTTAAACACCGCTTATGCCGCAGAAGAGGATGGATTTTTTACAGATGAGACGGATTCTTTTGAGGGTGGTTCCCAGGAATCCGAAGACACACAAAGTGAGGATTCTTTTGCAAGCGTTTCTGAATTTACCGGGTTTACCTCCGGGGAAGCAGAAGAAGATTTTTCAGGAGAAGAGGACTTTGAAGCCTCTGATTCCCAGGAGGGATTTGAAGGGGAGACAGATCCTATCATCATGCCAGAAACCGATGCGCAGGATGAGGGTGGCTACCTTCAGAACTTGACCTTATATACCAGCCAGAGCGGTGCTTCTACCGTAGGATTAAAGCGTATGTCTGATCTTGACGCAGAGTTTGGCGGCAAGGTTTATGTGGCAGAATATGGTTCCAACATGGATTCCGCATCCTTCTGGATCACAGCGGATCTGGCAGGGAATGCACCGGAGGGATCCGTCCTTCAGCTGGAAACCACGGGACTGGACGGAGAAAAACAGAATGCGGAAATGTCAAAAAGCGGATACACAGATGGTACCCGTTACAATATAGCTGCCTCCGTTTTTGCAGCCGGAGAAAATGGCTCCAAAAGAGCACTTTATACTATCACCGCAGGAACAGAAGGGGACAAGCAGGTTTACCAGATCCTGGTAGAACGCCGTCTTGACCTTTCCGATCTCAAGGCCTGCCTGCCGGATGACAAGGACCTGGCAAAAAATATCCTTCCGAAATTTGACACGACAGGAACTACAAGGGACTACGAGGCAACGGTAGCAGTTTCTACTGCTTCTTTACAGGTGGTTCCAAAAGCGTTTTCCGGCAACTGGTATCAGCTTGCCATTTCCAGTGAAAATGTAACCACAGGCGAAGTAAAAGAGGTTCCGTTTTCTTCTACAGATACGGCTGTGAGCGTTCCACTGGCAGACACCGGTGATACCAAAGTGACGCTCTCCATGTCAGAGGCAAACACCTATGCGGATCCTACCCTGGCAGAGAAAACCTATACCTCCACCGGCACCTACACCATCCTGGTTCATAAAAGCACAAGTGACAAAGTAAGTTTCCAGGTAACCCCGGAGGATGCGGTCATCAGCGTATATGACAAGGATGGGGAGCGCCTTACCCCTTCCGCCGATTCCCTGATGGTTTATGAGAACATCCTTCAAGGAGAAGCCTATACGTGGAATATTTCTAAATATGGCTATATTTCCCAGCAGGGCAGTTTTACCGGCGGCGAGGTTTCCGACATTAGTGCAGAACTGGTAAAACAGGATGCTACGCAGCCGGAGATCACGGACAATGACTGGATCAATTTTCGAAACAGTGAAACAAATAACGGCATTACCGGAAGCAGCACCCCAACCAGTGCGGATTCCACCCTGTTAAAATGGACCAAAAGGATCGGAGTGGGCTGGGAGGCAGCCATCACACCACCACTGATCCTGGGCGGAGCAGTTTATGTAGCGTCTGGACAGTTTATCTATAAGCTGGATAAAAACACAGGGGAAATCCTTCAGACCAGCGAACAGCTCTCTGGAAATATGCAGTATGCCATGATCCCCCTTACCTATGCAGAGGGAATGCTCTTTGCACAGATCGGCGGCGGTCAGATCCAGGCGGTCAGTGCTACTTCCTTAAAGTCCTTATGGATCAGTGAGTCCCTGGGAGGTCAGACACTTTCCCCGATCACTTACAAGGATGGTTATATCTATACCGGAACCTGGAATTCTGAGACTACAGCAGGCTCTTATTTCTGTCTGTCTGTTACAGACGAGGATCCATCCACAGGAACGGAGATTAAACACTGCACTTGGAAATACAACCATAAGGGCGGCTTTTACTGGGCTGGTTCTTATGCCTCATCCGATTACCTGATATTTGGTTCCGACGACGGTTCTTCAGAAGGAACAGATACCAACTCCGCCATCCTGTATTCCGTAAACACACATACCGGATTGCTCATGGATAAGATGACAAGCCATGGAGATATTCGTTCTACTATCGTTTATAATAATGGTTATGTATATTTCACCACCAAAGGCGGGTATCTGTACCGCGTGCAGATGAATGCAGACGGCACCTTTGGAACTGCCTGCAGCTATAACCTTGGCGGCATGGTAACTGCTTCCCCGGTTGTATATAAGGGGAGGATCTATGTAGGTGTCTGCGGAAATGGCGAACAGTTTAGTTCCGATGGCGGTCATCATTTTGCAGTCTTAACTGAAACCGCTTCCGGGATCTCTCTGGCATATAACGTATCCATCCCAGGCTATCCCCAGGCAGCGCCTCTTTTGTCTACGGCCTACGAAAACCAGGATTATAATGGGGATGGACAGGCAGATGGAAGAGTCTATCTGTACTTTACCTACAATGCAAAACCAGGCGGTATTTATATGCTGTCCGATGAACCGGGACAGACCTCCGGAACAGCCGTAGAGCTTTTCCGCCCGGCAAGTGACCAGCAGGAATACTGCATCAGTACCATCTGTGCAGACCGTGAGGGCACCCTTTATTACAAAAACGATTCCAACTATCTGATGGCTCTGGAAACAAATGGAGCCTATCTGGACAGCGTGACAGTCACAGCAGATACTGGAAAAGTGACCTGGCCTTCTGCTTTCCGAAAAGATACCTTAAAATATAATTTAACGGTAGCAGAGAATACCGGCAAAGTGACCTTTGATTTTAAAGCACCGGAAGGCTGCACCATAACTGTAAATGGACAGGCGTATGCAGGAAGTTTTGTAGCGGATGTAAGCGGCGGCTCCACAGATGTGAAGGTAACTGTAAGCGGTATGGGAAAGAGCAGGGAATATACTTTCCATATTTCCCAGGATATTTCCACTCCGGTTCTTGCGAACATGGCACTTAGCACCAGCAATACCTACTCCAATACGGCAAACCGGATTTCGCTGTCCCCGGAATTTAGCAGTGTAACAACCAGCTACCGGGCAATCTATAAAGAGAGCCGGGAATTTTTAAATATCTTTGCAGAACCGGCAGACAGCAGCGCATCGGTTACCGCTGTGGGAGTCCGTGGCACCAGCAAGGTAACGGTTCTTGGAAAAGTAACCGGAAGTGGTGCAGCACACAGAATTGCCATGTATTTTGATAAAACAAATCCAGAGGCAGAAGCAGAGGTAAAGGTTACCGTTACCACCAAATCCGGAAAGACAACCGACTATACCATTGTGGTACAGCGTACCGATACCCCATCCCCGACACCGACTGTAACTCCGGTTCCGGCTACCCCGACACCCGTTCCGCCGACTCCGACACCGACGGAAGTTCCGGAGGTATTTGGTCCTTGGACAACCGTATCGGGAGCAACGGTATTTGCCCCCGAAACACAGAAACGCACCAGCAACAAGGGAAGAACGGAAACCCGCACTGTAGGAAGTAAACTTACCCCAACCATCAAAGTAAATGCCACCAGTATAAAGCTGAAGGTAAAACAGTCTACCACAAAGGTGAAGGTGAGCGGTCTTGCAAATGGAGATTCCGTAAAATCCTGGACAACCAGCAACAAAAAGATTGTAACAGTGACAAGCAAGGGTACTATAAAAGGACTGAAAGCTGGAAAAGCAAAAGTCACCATCACACTTGCAAGCGGCAAAAAACAGGTGGTCAACGTTACGGTACAAAAGAAGGCGGTGAAGACAACCAAGATCATAGGCATTGCTTCTAAGGCAACCCTGAAAAAGGGCAAGAAACTGACATTAAAGCCAGTCATCAGCCCGATCACCTCCCTGCAGAAGGTAACCTATACCACTTCCAATAAGAAGGTGGCAACTGTTACCGCAAAAGGTGTGATCACTGCAAAGAAAAAAGGAACTGCCACCATTACGGTAAAATCCGGTTCCAAATCGAAAAAAATTAAGATCACAGTAAAATAAAAAAGATAGAACAGGCAGCAAAGCCTTAAAGGGCTCCTGCCTGTTCTGCCATTTAAAAGAGGCAGGAGCAGCTTCGCAAAAAAAGTGAGGAAAAAAATGATATATATTAGCCATTTAGTTTTAGATGATGACATGAAGGCTTTGGTAAAAGAGTATGGAACTGGGATCGAGAGCATTGATTTTTCTATTTCGGATAACCTGGATCAGCTTTCGGATTCGATCAAAACGTACTGGGAGAAAATGAAAGAGATAGGAACCAGGGATCTGATCCTTCACGGTCCGTTTCTGGATGTGAACCCCTGTGCATATGACAGTATGGTGCGGGAAGCTACCATGACAAGATTCAACCAGTGCTATGAGGCGGGGCTTCACCTTGGCGCTAAGAAGATTGTCTTTCACTCTGGCATGAACCCGTATGTTTACTACAAAGAATATTGGGCGGAGCAGGTTGCCAAATTCTGGCAGGAATTTATGAAAAACAAAACAGAACTTGAAGTCGTGCTGGAAAATGTATTTGATGATGATTGGCGGCTTCTTTTGGATGTTTATGAGAGGGTGAACCAGCCAAACTTCAAGCTGTGCCTGGACATCGGACACGCGCACTGTTATTCTTCTTTGGATGTCAGGGAGTGGGCGAAAAATCTGGCTCCCTATGTAAGTCATGTCCACATCCACGACAACTGCGGAGACCGGGATTCCCACATCGGGCTTGGAAGCGGAAACCTTCCCTGGGAGGAAGTGCTTGGCTATCTGCCGGAAACAAAAGAACGTACCTGGACCATTGAGTGCATGCAAAAAGAGGACATAAAAAGATGCCTTGACAGCCTGGCTGAAAAATAAGTTGTGGAACAGCACTATTGATAAATTGCTTTATATCGTCAGGAGAATATGGAAATTATGATGAGATGAGGGATAAGCCCCCGATAGTATGGATCTTTGGAACTATGCTGCCGGGGGGCTTTTGATTTACGGCTACTTATAAAACGCCAAGACACAGATTATAAACGGATCCTGTTTGTGTGCCAAATTAGGGCTGGAGGTTTTGAGAATAAAATAAATTATTTTTAGCAAGGATGCAACGGATACCGAAATTTTACGTGATATATAGTGAAAAAGGAATAACGAAACTTTGAAGGGAGGGCTCTAAAAATTTTTATTTACAACTTATAGGGAAAAATTTAAGAAAACGAGGTAAAAAGGATGAGTGGATTAAAAAAGTGGATGGCAATTATTATGACAAGTGTTACAATTATGGGAAATATGGCAGGGCAGGGTATCTCTGTAATGGGTGCGGAAAATGAAGCGTAGGAAGTAATTTCCAGTGGAAACATTTATGTAACAGAAACTGGTGCTAAGGAAAGAATTGTCAGAGTAAATGAAGATGGATCTTTTGTAACAGAACCAATTGAAGCGATTTCTTCCTATGCGACAAATGCGCCATGTGAACATCCGGCGAGATATTTAGAAGCTGTTGGTAAAAAGACAGATTTTCGAACAGTTGGAACAGCTGGAATCTGTTACAAAGAACGGCTGATTATCTCAAACAAATGTAATAAATGCCATCGTAGGGGGATAAAAACTTACACTCCATGGACATATTACAGTAAACATAGTTATCCGTTTTTGAAGAAGACCTGTAGTATTTGTGGATATAAAAAATAATCACGGTTAAGAGAAAGGAGCAGCATGATGAAACGAAAAAAGTTTTGGATTGGAGCGGCAGCGTGTATGCTGATTGGAACAGCTTCAGTGGCTGCCAGTTCTGGAGTTGAATTACATGAATTTTTCAATGCAAATGGAGAGAGGGTAATGTACCCGCTGGCCACATTTGACGAAGATCCGGATTTAAGCACCAGCGGACCACAGGATCAGGTATCAGTGGGGCAGATTATTGAAACAGAAGACGGAAAAGAAATAGTTACTGCGGTAGATGGTCAGGGAGCTTATATGACAGAAGTAATTGACCAGTAAATGGAAATGCAGAAAAGGAATTAGGAACGAAATATATTTCATTTCCTTTTCTGCAAAAAAAATAAAAAAATTACATTTTTCATGCGACCAATTAAAATAAAATACGTGATATAAGGTGAAAAAGGAGGATAGCTTAGGATGGATGATGCACAGATCATTAATTTGTATTTTGCCAGAGATGAAAATGCAATTGTAGAGACCAAAAATAAATATCAAAATATGTGTTATATAGTTGCACACAATATTTTATACAGCAGGGAGGATTCTGAAGAGTGTGTAAATGATACATGGCTTTTTACCTGGAACAGCATTCCTCCAAGAAGACCATCTATTTTGTCTTCCTTTGTTTCAAAAATAACAAGAAATACAGCAATCGACCGTTATCGGAAAAGAAATGCGCAGAAACGGGTGGATTCACATATGGAAGATATTGCTGGGGAAGTGGAAAAAATTGGAAGTGCAATTTCTTCTGATATTGAAATTTATTTAAAAAAGAAAGAACTTGTAAAATTATTTGACCACTTTTTATCAACGCTTTCGGAACGTGACCGGGATATTTTTATTAGACGCTACTGGTATATGGATCCTGTAAAAGCGATAGCAGACCGACATGCCTGTGGGGAAAGTAAGATCAAGTCAGTTTTGGCTCGTAGCAGGAAAAAACTTTATGGTTTATTAAAGGAGGCTGGCTATGAGGGATAATAAAGGATGGGATTTTTTAACGGCATTTGAGGATATAGATGAGAAATACATTTATCAGGCGGCGAAACCGTGGAAAGAAAATAAAATCGTAAGAGTCAAGCGCTACATACGGGTTGCAGCAGCCTGTATCATATTAGTGGCTGCTATTGGTGGTGGACTTACACATCAGAATGAGGTAAAAGCAGCCTGGTATAAAATGACTTCTCTTATTGGCCGGATTTTGGGAATTGAGAAGGAAACAGATGAATATGTGAAAACAATTCAAAAGACAATCGAAAAAAATGGAATTGCGGTTTCGTTAGAGGAAGTTGCAGCGGATGCAAAAAGCCTTTGGATTGCATATTCTCTGACTGATGAAAATGGCGAAAATGACATTTCCATGAGCAGCATTCAGGTCGCAGTTGATGGCGAGTCATTAGCGTTAGAAAATCAATATTCGCTTGATAACAGTAGCGGATCAGAAAAAGTGACTTCCAAATACTTTGCAGCGAAATTTAATCGAAGTAGAGCTGATCATTCCCAGAAATTTGAAATTCAAATAGGAACCTTCCAAAATCAAAATGAGCAGGTTGAAGAAAGGGATGTATATAGTTTTTCATTTACAGCAGATCCAGAAGCACTGCAGGCAGACACAAAAGAAATTGACATTCAAGTGTCTATCCCAATTGAGAAGGATCAGACGTTTTTGATTTCAGAAATGAAATATAATATTTTCGGATGTACCATTTCTGGATCATATTCCGATATGACGGAGGACGACGAATTTTGGCTTCGCGGGAAGGACGATTTAGGAAATGAATATGTTTTTAATCTCACTTCCTATGATAAACCGAATCTAATTTTTGAATTACAAGATTTGGGAATTTTGGATCATGCAAAACAGTTAACGCTACAGCTCTATCACTATTCAGGAACTACAGGAAAAACGGTTTCCTATGAGCAGAAAGAATCTGAAGATACTTACATAGAAGAAATAGGAACGGTATATGATGAAGACCAGGCACCGGAAGACTTGGCGGTTCCAGTTGGAGATGGTATTACCGTCGATTTACAAAATTAAATCGGAAATGTAGTGGAAATGGGAAGGAGGGGAGAAAAGAATCCATTTCTCGATTTAAAAATAGGATAATTACAAAGGAGGCTCTTTATGAGAAAAATGAAAAGTTTGTTGTGTGTATTATTAACCATGATTATTTCCCTTGGTAGTATGGTGACGGTAAAGGCAGATACTGAAATCAAGCCATATGAAAATAAGGAAAATGCTGTTTTACTGAAAAGGGAATACATTGATCTTGATGAAGATACGGTGATTGAAATTGAGTCTTATGAAGAAAAAATTCCGTCTCTTGCAAGAGCTGGATGGAAAACCACATCAGCCACAAAGACTTACCGGGTAAAAGATAAAAATACGAATACGGTGTTTGTAAAATATATTTTGAAGGCTACTTTTAGATATAATGGAAAAAAGGCAGAGTGCACAAATGCAACTCCTGACTGCAAGATTCTTGTACCTAATGTTTATAAGGTGATTACAAAAGATGCTTCAAAAGCAGGTGATGTTGCGCTTGGATATTTTTATTGCCAGCACATAAAAACTGGAAAAGGTGCTGGAGGAACATTTTCAATTAAGTGTGCCGCAAACGGAGCGGTCACTATTAGTTGATGCAGGAGAAAATAAATTTTGTTTCGTTGCTATAGAAATATAATGAAACATATAACGGAGAGAAAGATGGTTGTCGTTAGCCATCTTTTTTTCTTTTATGATAAGAATGCTTTATGCAACTTCGGAAAAACACGAAGGCTACATTGCAATTACCACGCTGGATTCCAAATATCCATTAAAAAGTATTTTAACATTTATCCGTGAAGTGGTTGAAACAGATGAGAAACTGAAATGTGATAAATACTGCCATCTTGGAGTAAAGCTGGTGAATAAGAGAGAATTTGGAGATAACAGATATGGAATGATTTGTGAGAATCCGTAAACTTGTATGATATATTTTTCTATCAGCCATTGCCGAAATGACATAATTATGGTATGATAATCCCATCAAAGGAGGTGCCTTATATGCCACAGATTATTCCGATTAAAGACTTGAAAAACACAGCGGAGATATCCGAACTTTGCCATAGAAGTGAGGAACCAGTTTATATAACCAAGAATGGATATGGCGATATGGTGATTATGAGTATTGAAAATTATGAAAGAGCCATGAAGAAGCTAAGAATGTATCAGGCGCTGGAAACTTCCGAAAGGCAGATTAAAGAGGGAAGCGTAAAAGATGCCAGAGAATCGCTTAGCGCAATGAGGGGGAAATATGGTTTATAAACTAATTGTTACAGAGCGTGCGGAAGAACAATTAGATGAATGCCTATATTATCTTGTATATCGGCTGGGGAATAATATAGCGGCAGAACATTTACTGGCATGTATAGAAAAAGCATATGATCGCCTGGAAGAGAACCCATATCAATTTCCAGAATGTCGGGACGCATATCTAAAATCCTTAAAATACAGGGAAGTTATTCTTACGGATATGTCCTACTTGATGATTGTCAAAGTAGTAGATTTGGAGGTATATATTATGGGGATATTTCATCAACTGGAGGATTACGGGAATAAATTGTCATAAAGAAAACATGTTTCGTGAAAAAAACTGATTCGTATTGGAATATATAGCAAATTTTGGGAAGTGTTGAAGAGACAGCACTTCCCTTTTTGGTGGGACATCAGAGTAAGCACGTTATGAATTTTTTCCAGAATACATGTAAACCGGATGGAATTGATGGGAAACTTATGAAGGCAACTACTCTGGTTTATACGGCGGTGAAAGAAGTAATATGATTCCGTCCGAAAAATTGCAAGAAAGCCTTGCGCCATTATTGGTAGATTGATATTCTAATAGTAAGAGAAACAAATCTTCATAAAATAGACAGAACCGGAGGGCTGTTATGCAGGATTATAAAAGGGAAGAATACAAAGTATTTGAATTATTTGATAAGAAATGGGCGCTTGTGACAGCTGGGAATATACAGCATTATAACTGTTGTACGGTAAGCTGGGGAAGCCTTGGGAATATCTGGGGGACAGCTGGGAACAGCAGGTCTACGGTAACTGTATATGTTCACCCTGCCCGTTACACAAGTGAGGTATTAAAAGAAAGTGATATTTTTACTGTCAGTTTTTATCCGGAAACCAGCCGTAAGGCATTGGGATATCTCGGATCTCATTCCGGGCGGAATGAAAATAAAATAGAGACGGTTGGCTTTACACCTGTAAAAATGGGACAGGGTGTTACGTTTGGGGAAGCAGAGCTTACCTTCCTTTGCAAGAAACTGTATCAGCACCAGTTCTCACGGGAAGACTTAGCACCGGAAATCCAAGCATATTATGCGGCGAAACCAGAAGTCTATCCGGATTTTAAGGGTGGATGGCAGCCGCATTATGTATTTGTGGGTGAAATCATAGATGTAAGGAAAAAAGAAGAAAATCATGTTGAATAATGAGACATTTATGAAGTTGCCATTTTTTATATAAGGAAATGGGAAAACGGTTACTAAAAGACGATAGGTACAGGTTGAGAGGGAGAAAAGATGCTAAAGAAAATATTAATGCCAGTAACTGCTGCCATGTTGCTTTTGGTTTCACCAGTGACACTTTATGCTGCCGATAATACATCTGTTGGTGAAGTGCCAGCGAAATTTAACTTAGAAAGAGATTCCATCTTAGAGAAACCTAAGATGGATGGAATACAGCTTACCAGTGAGGATATAAAAGGGCATTGGCTGGCAGCAGAGGTAGAAGATTTTAATGCGGCAGATTTTGATTCGAATGGGGACTGCCATATTACGATCTTCCAGAATGGAAAAAACAACGATCTTTGCATTCATCCAGATGGATCTTATGAATCAGAAGAAATAGAGGATGAAAAAATTGATCAGTTTCAAGTCCTGAAATCAAATGATTTTATTTTTTACTATAGTTTGGTTGACGATTCTTATGGTGGATTTCTGTTTATGAATGGGGAACAGTCGGACCGGGCGTATGTGATTGAGGCGGAATCAGATTTGTATTTGTCTGAAGACAAATTTATATTGATTGAGAATCAGAAGGCCTACGATTATGAACTGATCGAGAATACCATTCTCTGCCTGGATGAGAATGAAATTATGGGACTGGAAGTAATTGCCTATTTACCAGATCTGGTTGTGTGTAGAGATATTCAAACGAAAACAAGTGGAGTTGGGGAAATGAGTGATCTTATAGTATTTGTTCGGGAAAACGCTCTGGAGGCAGAATAAAATGTGCGGCAGGTATTATATGGATGAGGAAACTTATTTGGATATCCAGAAAATTGTATCTGAAGTAGAGGTATCTTTTGGGCGAGAACTGATAACTGGCGACATTCATCCCACAGAAGCTGCACCTGTAATTGTAAGCCCCGCTCATAAAAAACTACAGTTGTGTAAAAAAGCCTGGGGGTATCCTGAATGGCAGAATAAAGGCGTCATTTTTAATGCCCGGGTGGAATCGGTGACAGAAAAAAGAATGTTTCAAAATGGAATCCATTATCACCGGACCGTGATTCCTGCTGCCGGATTTTATGAATGGAGTAGGTTAAAAGAAAAAAATACATTTTACCGGAAGGATAGAACCCCTCTTTATTTGGCTGGATTTTATGATCGGTTTGGTAAGGAAGATCGGTTTGTGATTTTGACCACTGCAGCGAATGCTTCCATGAGCCCTGTTCACGATCGGATGCCCCTGATTCTGGAAAAAGACCAGATTATCCCCTGGCTATGGGATGAAAAATGTGCAAAAGAAATTCTATCCCAGACACCGGCTCTGCTGGAACGGTATGTCCCCTATGAACAGCAGAGGTTATTTTAAATAAGAAAATACGATTTTAAAAGTGGCTGCTATGCGATAAAACCAGGATAATCAAAGTTCTTGAGGGTTTGCCAAACTTGTTGAGGGTCTTTCGTGAGGGTTTCACTATAAAAACCCTCAAGTTTGCCCCTCACGAAGAGAGACCCTCAACAAGTTTGATTATCCTAAAACCAACCTGGCATAGTAGCCTTTTTCTATGTATTCGTAACGATCGGAGCGAAAAAAGAAATTAACAGGTGTTGTTTAATAGGTTTTGTCCCGATATTCGGGGCTAAAGGGATTTTGGAGAAGATTACCACTTTACATTCTGCCTTGGAGTAGATATAATAAACAAAAAAAGAACAAACGTTCGAGAAAAAGAGGCGGGAAGTGTGGAACGTACCATCTTACACAGTGACGCAAATTGTTTTGTGTGACTTGAAAGTCACTACATTTATTGTCTTACCGTAAGGTGTAAGACCTGCTGTTCCGTCAGTTGAGTCTAATATCTACAAAGTAGCGGGTAACTGCTATGAG